>JALWSU010000414.1 GCA_026993485.1 Thiotrichaceae bacterium
GCCCTGATTTGTATTGTTTTTTTAATCAGAGTTCATCAGTTAATCACAGAAATCACAGTTCAGACAATTGATGTAGTTTGTCTGAACTGTGATTTATGTGATTTATATGATTGCCCTGATTTGGATTGTTTTTTTTATCAGAGTTCATCAGTTAATCAAAGAAATCACAGTATTGTTGCCAAATCATTTGCACCCATTGTCTGAACCTTGATTTTAAAGGATTTAAAGGATTTACAGGATTGTTGGTGCTTAGAACCGATTCATTAAACAATCCTTATAATCCTTTGTAATCAAGGTTAAGACAATGAAAACTGTCAGATTGGTTTTATTTTGCAACACCTCTACTATCAATTTTTTTGGTAACTTCTCAATAACTGTAGCTAAAAGTTCTATACTCAATCAAGTGATATTTTAGCTACGCTTACTTCGTTTCGTTTGGAGTTCAAGGTTACCTTGAACGATAAACACAAGGCTCCATCTTTAACCCAGCCCCTTCTGCAAGGGTATAAAAACTCTCCCATCGCCTCGAAAAAATCGTGAAAAGCCTTCATAATATTCCAAACGCAAAACTTGGATTGTCACAATTGCGCCTTCAACTATCACTATAAATAAATTACCTAATATAATCATTAACCAATCGCCTGGATTTCCAATCATATTAGCTAATGTAAAAACTGCTATTGCTAAAGCGGCATGGTTGAGGCTGAATGCAGCTACGCGCAAAAATGATAGGGTATTCGCTAAATAATTGATAATGGATTCAAAACATTCGATAAAAGTTATCAGAATTCGCTCAAGAAAAGGTGATTGGTTTTGTTGCCATTTATAGCCAAAAATCATTAGCAATGGTATCAATATAGCCAGTTGTTGATTTATATCAAAACTATCTGTTGTCATCCATTTTTCTGCTGCGTAAAATCCGCCAAAATATAAAAATAGTCCAACAAGTCCAGTATTATTAAATATAGCACTTGCATAATTGCCTTCTTGCCAATTATTCAGAATCGTAATCAATGTTGCTAAACAAATAAAAGCTATTCCCCAATATAAAGCTATTTTTAGCATTAAAATCGGATGGTGAATTGGTGATAGCCATAGGGCGGGTAGCAGGGCTTCTTCAAATCCAAAAATACTGCCATATAAAAAACCAAATAATATAGATGAACTACCAGCCGCAATGAAAAAGGGGGTAAAAGTTTTTAACTGTTTACGCCAAAACCAACCTGCTCCAGCAATTAAAGTTCCATGCCCAACATCTCCAAACATGGTGCCAAACATTAAAATAAAAGTTATAGTAAACAATAATGTCGGATCAAATTCACCATAGCGAGGTATTCCATAATTTTTCACCAAATTCATAAAAGGTGCTAACAGCCGATGATGTTGTATTAATGATGGTACTTGTTGGTATTCTGAAGCTGTAGGGGTACGGCTGGTTAAGACATAAGGACTTTTTAGTCGTTTCTCTAATGCGGTTTCTAATTTCAATAATTCGGCTTTAGGAATCCAGCCTTCAATTAAAGCTAATTTACCTTGCCCTCTTAATGTATCTGTGAGTTCGGCGTAAGCAGCAGCATTGCTTAAACTTTGATAAGCATTTGCTAAGATTTCTTGATTATTTTCGCCTAATGCTTTTTCTTTAGCTAATACAGCTTGGATTTGTTGTTGTAAATTTTCAAGTTGCGCGGTTAACTCGGCATGTACTTGATGAGGATGACTGTGAAATTCTGGTGGAATATTTAAGATTTGAAAATCAGTATGTTCAAGTATTGCTTGCACTTTTTCTTGATGTTCCAAAGTACCTGCTACCACAATAGAGGCTAATTGTTCATCACGATAGAAAACCTCAATAAAATGTCCTGCTAATGCTAAGGATTCTTCTAAATGTTCAAGCTGGGCTATGGGTATTGTGCCAATTTGCAAATTTAAAAATTGTGCCTGTTTTTGAAATTGCTTTAAATCGACATTAAGCATTGAAAAGGTTTTTAAATTATCAAGTAACTGCTTTAAAGCCGTTTCTTGTTCATTTAAATGATGTAATTCTTCTTCATATTGAGACAGTTCCAGCCAAATAGTGCCTAATTGGCTATTAACTTGTTCCAATTCGCCAAAGTCAATAATACGCTCAGATACAGAAGCAGGTTTTTTCAAAGGGATGAGTGCCAAAATTTTATCTAAACGACTACGAGCGAGATTAAATAATTGACGATAATCCTCACCAAGACGTTGAGGCAACTCCTCAGTGATTTCGGGATTAAAAACTCCACAATCGGCTAATACTTGTGCCGCTAATGGCACATCCTCAGTTAATAATTTGAGGGATATATGTTGCATTGGTAATGGTTTTAGCATAATCTTCTCATTATTACATTATTACTCGACTATCAAGTTAGTTTGGATTGACAAAAAACTAGTTAAATAACTTATGTAAATAAAATCTTATATTGATCGGAGTGCAAGTTATCACAATTGGCTTTATTAGTACTAATATTATTACCCCACCAATACTTAGTCTCCGTACCAGCCCTAGCCGCATATTCCCATTCTGCCTCGGTTGGCAAACGATAGTTTTTACTAGTTTGTTTGCTTAACCACTTCGCATAAGCCGTGGCATCATTCCAAGACACATTAATCACTGGACGCTTACCACGCCCCCAGCCTTCATCGTCTGGTTTAGTTCTACCCGTAGCCTCAGCAAACTTATCATACTCAGCAAAAGTCACCTCATATTTGCCCATAGCAAAACGATCTATTGAAACTCTATGCACAGGTTTTTCATCATCATATCCACTACCCTGAATATCACTCATTTTAAAAGAACCAGCAGGAATCCAAACCATTTCAGGGCCTTTGCTGCCATCTCTTAAGATATCACGGAATTAAAATTATTGCTCCTTAGAACTAATGAACTTATGTGTGTGTGACTTGATAATTAATTGTTATATATGGTATCAGTGAGAGTCTGAATAATGCAATGGTGAAAAAGATATAGCGTTAACCGATTGCATAAAATACACCTAGAAAACCTGCTAGGCTTTTAAAAACTGGCAGGTTTGGAGCCTAGAAAACCTGCCAGGTTTTTAAAACCTGGCAGGTTTGGAGCCTAGAAAACCTGCCAGGTTTTTAAAACCTGGCAGGTTTGGAGCCTAGAAAACC
>JALWSU010000415.1 GCA_026993485.1 Thiotrichaceae bacterium
CAAGCTTATGAACTGGATACTATTTTGGAGAAAATTATAGTCGAAAATAGTCTGTTTATGGAAGAAGGTAAACATTTATTGATTGAAGAATTTGGGCGGGATTATGGCAATTATTTTGCGCTGTTAGAACTGATTTCGGTGGGAAAAACTAGTCGCAGAGAAATTGAATCTATTCTACAAAAAAGTGTCGGTGGTTATCTGGATAGACTTGAAAAGGAATACCTTCTAATTAAACGTAATCGCCCGATTTTTGCGAAACCCAATAGTAGGATGCAAAAATACAGTCTCAAGGATAATTTTCTGAAATTTTGGTTTCGCTTTATTTATCGACATCAAACGATTGCCGAAATTGGTAATTATGCTTATATAAAACAAATCATCAAACGTGATTTTAGTACTTTTAGTGGTGAAATCTTAGAACAAATATTTACTGAGCAATTGATGGAAACCCAACAATTTACTCAAATCGGGCGTTATTGGGAAAAAAATAATCAGAATGAAATTGATATAGTGGCTGTCAACGAATCTGAGAAAACTATCCTCGTTGCTGAAGTCAAACGACAAGCGTCAAAAATTAATCTGAATGTTTTGGAGAAAAAAGCCCAGAAAATTCAACAAAAATGTCCTAATTATCAGATAAAATTACAGGGATTTTCTTTGTCTGATTTGTAAAATCAATTAAGGCAAACCTGACAGGTTTTTAAAACTTGTCAGGTTTATTAAAGCTGTTGCCAAATAATTTGCACTCATTGTCTGAACCTTGATTACAAAGGATTATAAGGATTATAAGGATTATAAGGATTATAAGGATTATAAGGATTATAAGGATTATAAGTATTATAAGGATTATAAGGATTGTTTAATCAATCGCTTTTAAGCAGCAACAATCCTGTAAATCCTTTTAATCCCTTAAAATCAAGGTTCAGACACCGCTTTTTTATAAAACTGCATTTTGCTTATCAAGCAATTGGCTAATCCCCTCTTTAGCCAAACTGAGCATAGCCTCTAATTCATCATGACGAAAAGCATGTCCTTCTGCTGTGCCTTGCACTTCAACATAAGCGAAACCATCATTCATAACAATATTCATATCCGTTTCCGCATTAGAATCCTCTTGATAATCCAAATCTAAAATCGGTACTCCCTGATAAATACCCACAGAAATTGCTGCAATTGCACCATGAATAGGATTAGTAAGGATTTTTTGCCTTTTCAATAAATACTGCACAGCATCCACAAGGGCAACATAACCACCAGTGATAGCAGCGGTGCGTGTACCACCATCAGCTTGAATTACGTCACAATCCAGCGTTATAGTACGCTCGCCCAAGGCTTGTAAATCTACGACAGAGCGTAAGGAACGCCCGATTAAGCGTTGAATTTCTAAAGTGCGCCCACCTTGTTTACCTTTACTCGCCTCACGCTGCATACGATCATGAGTCGATCTAGGTAACATGCCATATTCTGCCGTTACCCATCCGCTGTTTTTATTTTTCAAAAAGCGAGGTACACGTTCATCAATACTGGCTGTGCATAAGACTTTGGTTTGTCCAAATTCGGCTAAAACCGAACCTTCGGCATATCGGGTATAATGACGAGTGAGCTTAATTTTACGGAGTTCATTGGGTGCTCTACCACTGGGACGCATATTATTTCCTTTTTAAATATCAATAACTTACAATTTTAAAAGCTTAAATAAGTGAGAACTAATGATTGATGATTCTGATAGTGCATTATTTCGAGAGGCAATGCAAGGCGTTAAACGATTAACATCTGACAAATTACCAATAACAAAACCAACCAGTTCGACATTATCTAAAACCAAACGGGCTTATTTAGATAAGGAGTTACTTGATGAGGAGATGGTATCAGATGATTACGATCCTACAGAACTAGAAACAGGAGATGAACTATCATATAAACGCCCAGGAGTACAAAATAGCATTTTTTTAAAATTACGACGAGGACGATTTAGAATTGACGGCGATTTAGACTTACATGGGATGATAGTGCGTATTGCACAAATAGAAGTGATAAAGTTTTTACGTGAATGTCAAAGGCGAGGTATTTACTGTGCGCGAATAGTACATGGTAAAGGCTATGGCTCTCAGCAAAAACGACCAGTTTTAAAAAATCAAATTAATAAGTGGCTAAGACAGCGCGATGAAGTATTGGCATTTTGTTCCGCACGTCAAATTGATGGTGGAACAGGAGCAGTTTATGTCTTGATTCGGCGAGAATCAAAAAAACATAAAAAAAGGGAATGGTAAAAACCATTCCCTGAAATTAAAACATTAAACCATAAGCATGTTTATTTTTTCGCTGGAGCTTGCCCTTGAGGAGCTGCAGGTGCTCCATAAGGTGCGCCATAAGGTGCGCCATAATAACCACCATAAGGATAACCACCCCAATAACCTGGATAACCACCCCAATAACCTGGATAACCACCCCAATAAGGATAGCCCCAACCATCATAATAACGATCATAGTAGCGATTACGTCCATATCCACGTCCACCGACGGATGAATTGAAGTTCATATCACCCCAACCAGTACCATCCATCCAATCATCCATCCAGTTGCGGCTATCACTACCCCAAGGGCCCCAACCGTGACCACCCCAAGGACCCCACCAAGCTTGTGCAGGAGTTGTTGCTAAAACAGTACCACCAAGAATGGCAGACAACGCAGCTACTTTTACCAAATTTTTCATGCTATTACCTCAATATAGTGTCAAACATGATTGTAAGTTGAAGATACGATTTAATATTATGAAGAATCATAACCTAGTCTACAGGCTTATTATTCCTTGAGTCAAGCACTGTAGCTGATTAATAATAAATCTTATTATTCTTCAGTGAGTTAATTTAATTAAATCCACATTTTTTTTATAAAAATATTGGAATATCACTTCCATTCGTTCATTCTAATTAGGACTTACGCATTGACAAACTAATTTTTTTTTCTTGGAGTCCAAAGCTAAAGCTTTGGACTCCAAGAAAAAAATAAAAAAAATAGTTTGTCAATGCGTAAGTCCTACTAATAACAGAATGTTACAAGTTGGAGTCCAAAGCTTTAACTTTAGCCAAAAAGTAGCTCCAAAAACTAAAGCTTTGGACTCCATTGCTAAACGACGGTGTGCAGGATATATCAT
>JALWSU010000416.1 GCA_026993485.1 Thiotrichaceae bacterium
CTTATAATCCTTATAATCCTTTGTAATCAAGGTTCAGACAATGGAAATCGTAAAATTGGTTTTATTTTGCAACACCTCTATTGAAAGGAAAACAAATGTTAGATTTTTTAAATTGGAAAATTATGCCGTGGGATATTAATTTAGGCAGCTTACTATTAGCTGTATTTATTTTTATCTGTGTACTTGTACTCCGAAAACTATTTGCGCGTGTAGTTTTAAAAAAGTTGAAAAATCTCGCTGCAAGTAGTAAAACCGCTCTTGATGATAAAATTCTTGCGGTTCTTGAAGCTCCCCTGAAATTTATTTTTATTATAGTCGGCTTAGATTTAGCGACTATTGTCTTAAGTTTTCCCAGCGAAATTGATGCAATTATTACCCCGTTGATTCGTTCTCTTCTGATATTTACCATTTTTTGGGCGATATATCGTTGTGTTGAACCTTTCAGTTTTTTCATTGATAAGCTAACGCTTAAATTTGGAGCTGAATTAACCTTAGCACTTAAACAATTTTTTATCAAAGGATTAAAAATCTTTATCGCCTTAATTGGTTTAACCGCAATTTTGAACGAGTGGGGCATTAATGTACTTGGACTATTAGCAAGTTTAAGTTTAGCTGGTGCTGCAATTGCACTTGCCGCAAAAGAAACCCTAACTAATATTTTTAGTACTTTAACGATTATTTTAGATAAAATGTTCAAGCCAGGCGATTGGATTCAAACGCCTGATGTTGAGGGAGTTGTTGAAGAAATTGGTTCACGAGCCACCAAAATCCGGACTTTTTCTAAAGGCTTGGTGACAGTTCCCAATGCTACTTTGGTTAATTCGGCTGTTACGAATTGGAGTAAAATGACTAATCGGCGCATTAAAATGCGAATCGGTTTAGAATATCGTACCAATCGTGAACAAATTAAACAGATTCTTCAGCGTATCAAAGACTATCTGCAAAATAATACTGAAATTGAAACAGATGCCTCTAAAGTTGTCAATTTAGTTTATTTAGTAGAATTTAATACCAGTTCCATTGATATTTTACTGTACTATTTCACTAAAACTACAAATTGGCAAGAATGGATGCGTATTCGTGAAGCAAATATGCTTGAATTTATGAAAATTATTGAAGAAGCAGGGGCTAGTTTCGCATTTCCAAGTCAACAGATTTATGTGGAGAAGCTACCAAGCTGAACTTCAGAATTTTCACAGAGGATTTTAGATGATTAGCCACCAAGTCCGCCGTAGTAAGAAACGCAAAAATCGTTTTCGGAAAAGTCGGCTAATAGAAGACGAACTGCGCGAAATTTTATTTATATTTTTTTGCTTTATTGGTTTGTACCTTTTTGTTTCTTTAATAACTTACGCGCCGAATAATGATCCAGGTATTTGGCGCAATCCTCAAGCTGTGGAAATCCAAAATCAAGGCGGTATTGTGGGAGCCTTGTTTGCTGATCTGTTTTTTTACCTATTTGGTTATTTATCTTATTTGTTTCCCTTAATGGTTGCTTATATTGGTTGGTTAATTTATCAAGGGGAACATTATGAAATTTTTAAAAGTCCTCAAAATTTAATTATCCCTACTATCGGCTTGATTTTAACTTTAAGTGCTGGTTGCGGCTTAGCCATTGTACATTTTATGGCAGAAAGTGCATTATTGCCAACTCATGCGGGTGGGCTTTTAGGAATATGGGTTGGCAAAAATTTAGAATCAATTGTCGATAGTTTTGGAGCAACTGTGATTTTGTTGGCACTATTTTTTACTGGTGTTACTTTGCTTACAGGGTTTTCGTGGTTAAAATTAATGGATCGCTTGGGTTATTATACTTTGCTTTATTTGCCTATTATTAAACGCTATTTAAATCAAAAAGTTGTTCCTATAATTATCAAATATGCGACAATTTTGCTAAGATTAGTTCAACATTGGTATCAAGCCGCTTGCACACACTGGCAACAGAGAAAAAATCAACAGCATTATACACCTAGAAATATGGATAATAGTTCTGCCTATCATAAAATTTGGCAGGATCATGAACCCATTTATCCAATTCCTTCTTTGTTACCGACTACAATTAGCTTATTAAAACCCCCTTCTAAGGTGAACTCTCCTAATATCAATTGGCTTGCTGAACGAATGACGGAGGCTTTTGCAGCCTTACAAGTGCAAGTAGAAGTTAATGCGGTTTATCCAGGCCCAGTGCTAACAAATTTTGAAGTCCAAACACTCACATATATTAATAGTAATTACCTTGATGAACTTGGCGAAGCACTGAAAAAGGAATTAGAAGTAGAATATCTCCATATTGTGGAAAATGAGTTAGGAGTACTTGAGATTCAGATACAAAACTGGGAACGCCAAACAATTTTTTTGAGTGAATTGCTCAAAAGCCCAGATTATCAGAATAATAACTCGCCATTAGCTGTAGCTTTAGGTAAAAATATCAATGGCAAGCCTGTCATTGTTGATTTGAGATACGCCCCACATCTCCTAATAGTTTCTAGTGATAATTCCGAAAAAAATATGACAATCAATGCAATTATTTTAAGTTTGCTATATAAATCATCACCAGAGACGATGCGTATGATATTGATAGATGATACCAATATTTATGCAGATTTGCCGCATTTAATAAGTCCAGTTATTACTAATCTTACGCAAATACCAGAGGCTTTAAATTGGTGTGTTCAAGAAATGAAGCGTCGTTATCATTTGATGGCAAGTCGGGGAGTTCGTAACATAGAAATTTGGCATCAAGATAGAGCTAACGCGGCAATGCCTTATATAATTTTAATTATCAAAGATTTAGATACAATCAATGGCATTGAAGAGCAAGTAGGGCGTTCTCTAACGAATTTAGTTCAAAAATCCCGTGCAGCAGGTATCCATCTAATTTTAGCGATTGCCTCTTCTGGGATCGATATGGTAACAGCTTTAATTAAGACTCATATTCCAACACGCATTGCTTTTAAAGTTGCAACTCCAGTTGAATCGCGTCGCATTTTAGCGACAAATGGAGCGGAAATATTATTGGGAGACGGGGATATGCTATATATGACAGCGGGGATTTTATCTCGTGTACATGGTAGTTTTGTATCTGAACAAGAAGTCCAAAATGTGGTTGCTGATTTAAAGGCGCGTGCTACACCAGATTATGTTT
>JALWSU010000417.1 GCA_026993485.1 Thiotrichaceae bacterium
AGGGATAAGGCAAAATTCTATCTAGCCGAACTGGGTTGGTTTTATCCTTTTTATTGTCTGAACCTTGATTTTTAGGATTTAAAGGATTTCCATGATTTTTTAAATCATTTTTTCTAGGACTTCGGCTATCAATGCGTAAATCCTATAATCTTTTAAATCCTAAAAATCAAGGTTCAGACTTTTTGAGATGTTACGCAGTCAACTTCCAACTAGTCAGATGAGGAATATCGCTACCACTTGTCGTGCAAGGTAACCTTGCACTCCGATTTTGGCAAGTGTGAGCCTAAAACCACAAAATCCAAATTTGAACCCATGCAGTTCAATCACAATCAAGCAGTTTCACTGTGAACAAAATTTAGGTCTTATTTTTTATTTTTATAAAACAATAAGTTAAAAATAAATTACATTTTGGAACACAGCTTGCAATTAAATTGGAGTCCAAAGCTTTAGCTTTGGACTCCAACAAAAGGTAACTAAAAAATGAAAAAATTTGAAAATCGTAATGTGCGCGTATTCATCTCATCCATCTTTCGAGGCATGGGAAAAGAGCGCGAAGTTTTAGTACGACACGTTTTCCCCGAAATCCGCCGACGTTGTTCGGAGCGTGGCATTGGTTTTACCGAAGTCGATTTACGCTGGGGAATGACCAGTGAAGAAGTTGATAAAGGTTTAGCTGTACCGATTTGTTTTCAGCAAATTGATAATTGCCAACCGTTTTTTCTCGGATTATTAGGCGAATATTATGGTTCTACTATTCAACCTAATCAAATAAAGACAGCTTGTGCGGATTATCCTTGGATACAAAAAGATTATTTAGATCGCAGCATCACCGAGTTAGAAATGCTTTATGCTCTGTTTAAAGTTGGACAAAATCGCTCCGATGAGCAACGCCAAGCCCTTGTTAAACAATCATTATTTTATTTTCTTGATCCACACTATGCTGAGAAGCTACCAAAAACTGAACGCCAAGACTATATCGAAACTGATGCTGCTAAACGTGCCAAGCAGCAAAATTTAAAACGGCGTTTACGCCAACAAGGTTGCCAAATCACCGAATATCAGCAACCCGAAGATTTAAAAAATCTAGTTATAGAGCCGTTGTGGGCAAAAATTAGTGAAAAATTTCCTGATACTTTGACAGAACAACAACGTGCCGATTTTGAGCATGAGGCTTTTGCTGCTAGTCGGCAACGGGTGTATATCAAACGCCAAGCGGATTTTGATCGCTTAACTAAACATGCTGAAAGCGATGCTGTGCCTTTAATTATTTCGGGTGAATCGGGCAGTGGTAAAACGGCTTTATTAAGCAATTGGGGTGCAGAATATCAAGAAAATCATCCAGATACTCTGGTAATTTGGCATTTTTGCGGCAGTTCGCCAAATTCTACCAATCCCGTTGAACTATGGCGGCGAATCATGCTGAATTTAAAGAGTTTTTTTAATTGGGATGACGAATTGCCCGCTACTCCAGAAGCGATTAAGCAGCAATTTGGGGAATGGTTAGCCAAAGCAACGAAGCCAGTAATTTTAATCATAGATGGCATTAATCAGTTAGAAGAAACTCCGCTAACACGCGGTTGGTTATATTCGATTCCAGCAAAAACTCGTTTGTTTATTTCGACAATTTCGGCAAAGGATTTACCTGCTGAGTGGCAAAGATGGGAATTGCCTTTATTAAGTTCAGAATCGGCACGTAAAGATTTAATTATTGAATATTTACGGCAATATGGCAAAAAATTAAACGCTCAGCAAATGCAAACTTTATTGGCTCAGCCGCAAACGGCGAATCCTTTGTATTTACAGGTTATTTTAGAGGAATTACGGATTTTTGGCGAGTTCGAGAAGTTAGAAACTCACCTTGAGGCTTATTTGCAAGCGAAAACGATTCCAGCTTTATTTGAAAAAGTGTTAGCGCATTTAGAAACAGATTATCAACCAGAAGCTTATCCGCATTTAGTGGAAAATGCTTTGAGTTTAATCTGGGCAGCACGACAGGGCTTAGAAGAGAATGAATTATTAGAGCTTTTGGGAGTTCCACCAGCAATTTGGGCACCTTTATATTTGGCGTTACAGAATGCTTTGGTGAGCCGTGCTGGTTTATTGAGTTTTTTCCATGATTATTTCAGGCAAGCGGTAGAAAATCGTTATTTGTCAAGCGGTGAAAAACAGCAAAGTTGGCATTTACGCTTGGCTAATTATTTTGAAAAACAAGAGCTTGATAGTAGAATTGCGACAGAATTACCTTATCAATTGCAACAGGCTGGGGAGAATGAACGGTTGCGGAATTGTATTAGTGATATTCCGATGTTTTTGCAGTTAGACAAGGATAATAAGGAATATGAGTTATGGGGATATTGGTTAGGGCTTGAGCCTGAGAAGACGATGGTTGGGGCTTATGAGGAGAGTTTGGCGAGGTATGAGGAAATTGGAAAACCTGAAGAAGAAATTTTGGGTGATGTGTTGCATGATGTAGGGTATTTTTTTGAGAAAGCTGGTTATTTTGATGCGGCTATTCCTTTGTTGCGTCGTGCTTTAGCTATAAAAGAAGTTTTAGGCGAGGAAGATAGCTCCACGGCGACTTCTCTGAATAATTTGGCGGAGCTTTTAAGAGCGAAAGGAGACTATGACAGTGCCGAACCGCTTTACAAACGCGCCTTAGAAATTGATGAAAAAGTGTTAGGGGCTGAGCATCCAGACACGGCGAGAGATTTGAATAATTTGGCGGGTTTGCTTGAATCTAAAGGAGACTATGACAATGCCGAACCGCTTTACAAACGCGCCTTAAAAATTAATGAAACAGTCTTGGGCAAGCAGCATCCCGACACGGCGAGTTCTCTGAATAATTTGGCGGCTTTGTATTACGCGAAAGGAGACTATGACAGTGCCGAACCGCTTTTAAAACGCGCCTTAGAAATTAATGAAACAGTCTTGGGCAAGCAGCATCCCGACACGGCGAGTTCTCTGAATAATTTGGCGGCTTTGTATTACGCGAAAGGAGACTATGACAGTGCTGAACTGCTTTTAAAACGCGCCTTAGAAATTAATGACACAGTCTTGGGCAAGCAGCATCCCGACACGGCGAGTTCTCTGAATAATTTGGCGGCTTTGTATGACGCGAAAGGAGACTATGACAGTGCTGAAC
>JALWSU010000418.1 GCA_026993485.1 Thiotrichaceae bacterium
AAAAACCTGGCAGGTTTTTCTCGTTCCCAAGCCTCACAGGGCAACCACAAGGCCCCTACAGATGTAAATGAAAAAACACGACAGTTTACAATTATGAGATTAAACCTGACAGGTTTCCAAAACCTGTTAGGTTTTTCTCGTTCCCAAGCCTCACAGCACTGCCATTAAGTTAAGCCAAACCTGCCAGGTTTTAAAAACCTGGCAGGTTTTTCTCGTTCCCAAGCCTCACAGGGCAACCACAAGGGATTGCCCCTACAAACAATGATGTAGGGGCAATCCCTTGTGGTTGCCCTTTCTGGTTACCTAAAATTGCCCAGTTCTAAGCATTACCAAAGTACAGCCAATAACTACTTCAATACCATTTTCTGTGGCTTTAGCTTCTAATAGTTCATTTTCTGCTCCCGGATTCATAATAATGCGCTTGGGTTTCATTGATAAAATGCTATCTATCAATTGTGTTGATCTGTCTTTGCCAACATAAAGCGTTAATGTGTCGATTTTCTGAGTAATTTCATCCAGATGCTTGTAACATTTCTGTCCGTGTATTTCAGCAGTCAGGGGATGTACTGGGTAAACATGATGCCCATGAGCTAGTAGTTCACGCACGGCTTGATTAGAATAACGTTTTTCTTTTGGACTTGCGCCTAATACTACTACATGTTGTTGATTCATTTATTCTTTAACCTTTTAATTTTCGCAACACTGGTGCTTTGTTACCACCTTCTAGTTGGGCTGCAATCATATTAAGGGCATTATCAAGTCCTTCCAAAATAGTTGGATGGTAAAAAGGAGTTACCATTACATCTCGTACTGTTAGCTGATTTTCAATTGCTAGAGCTAGGAAGTGTCCAATATATTCGCCATCTGGCATCATCATTTCTGCTCCTAGTAAGCGTCCAGATTGGCGTTCGGCATAAATTCGCAAGAGTCCATGATTACGCGCCATTATTTTGGTGCGCCCTTGAACTTTAAAGTTGCGTTCTCCAATGATAATGTCTTGATTTTGCTCTTTTAATTCGCTAAAGCTGGCTCCTACAACTACCGTTTGTGGATCAGTAAAGGCAATTCGCAGCGGTACACGGCGTTTAAAGGCTTGTATGGTTTCACTAACTGCATTGTAGCCAGCAATCGCGCCTTCATCTGCGACTTCATGTAGAATTGGTTTCAGGTTGGTGACATCTCCAGCTATAAAAATAGGTAAATCATCCAATTGCATGGTATTTGGATTAATTAATTCTTTGATATTGTTGTTTTTGATTCCTAAGACTTCAAGTCCTAAGTTATCAATATTAGGAATACGTCCTAAAGAAGCTAAAACCATTTCTACTGTGGTTGAACGTCCACTAGTGGTTTCAATTTTAATGCCATCGCTGACTTTTGAAAGTTCGGCGGAGCTTTCTATCCAGACTTCAATGTCTTTAGAGAGTTCTTCTATAGCTACTTTATTTACTTCTGGATCAGTGAGTCCACAAACTGTGGATTGCTTTTCAACGCCAACTATTCTGATACCAAGACGAGCTAAAGCTTGTCCCAGTTCACTGCCGATAGCACCTAGTCCAATTATTGCCATTGAATCGGGTAAAGTTTCTAATTCAAAAAAGTCGTCAGTTGTTATAACACCGAGTTCGCGCCATTTGGGAGGTATAATCGGACGTGAACCTGTGGCAATAATAATTTTGTTGGCATGAATGCGTTCGCCATTGACTTCTAAGATTTGCGGTTCTATAAATCGCGCCCGCCCTTTGAGATTTTTTTCGCCAATTTTATTCACATTTTGCATGACACGCCCAACAAACCAGTCGCGCATTTTACGCACATGCTTCATCACTTGTTGGCGATCAATTGTCAAATTACCATTAATACCAAAATCGGCAAAATGTTGCCTTCTGGAAAATTCTCTAGCTACTTCAATTAATACTTTTGAAGGCATACAACCAACTCTGGCACAAGTTGTACCGTAATGCCCATCATTAATGAGAATTACATTGGTTGTTTTTTGCCTAACTTTGCTAAAGGCATTTAGCCCCGCAGTACCTGCGCCAATAATGGCGACATCAACATTTTGGCTCATATTTTGTAATATACTGTTTTAAATTAGATTTTAATTTTAACCTCTAAATTCAATTACCAATTCCTTGCCTAAAGCTTGTGCCATTTTTTGTAATTGAGATAAGGTTGGATTAGCTTGACTTTGCTCGATTTTTTTGTATTGTTTGCCAAGTACTACCCATTGTAGTTGCGATTTTTTCTAGGGGGAAATTCGCTCGGGTAAAATGCAATAACAGAGCTACCCGTTTGTATAAAATACAGCGTACCAACCTGCCAGGTTTTAAAAACCTGGCAGGTTTGTACTGAACTAAATCGGGTAACGCTATAACAGAGCTACTTGAACTTTAGCATTTGGTGCAAAAAGATAAATATCTTTATCTTTAGCTTCTATTTGTTGTGGAAAAACTATAGGTTCATTATGTGCTAAGGCGGAGCTTAACAAGGAACTCAGTACATCGACTGCCATTTCCTGAGCTTCTTTCAAGCTTTCTCCAAATGTAAACCCGTTATCAAGATCAAGAGATTGCACATAATAAACTCCATCTTCTGGCCAAATGCGTGCAGGATATAATATTTTAATTACCTGTTTACCAGTCATGATTTAATAACCAGCGCCAATAATGGCAACATCAACATTTTTGGTCATGTTTTAATGAACTCCAAATTTTTAACGTAAATTCCTCTTATAGGAAGGAATATCCGCATTTTTGGCTTTGGAAAAATTAGCAAAGTCCATCACAACAGCAGCCAGTTCAACTCCAGTAAAATCTGCCCCTTCAACATTCGCACGGCGCATATGCGCTCCGCCTAACAGAGCATAAGATAAATCAGCATTGCGTAAATCGGTTTGATAAAAATTTGCTTCTTTCAACAAGGCGTGACTTAAACGGGCAGAGCTTAAAGTAGCACGGGTAAAATTAGCTCTGATAAAATTTACGGGTTTTTTTGGATGTTGTTCATGATTAAAAAATACTTCGCTGAGATTTGCATTTGTCAAATTGGCATGATTAAAATGACTATCGCATAAATCGCTATATCTTAAATCGCTACCACTTAAATCAGCGTCAATGAACATTGCACCGCATAAGAGT
>JALWSU010000419.1 GCA_026993485.1 Thiotrichaceae bacterium
CTGCGATTGGAACTGATAAGGTTTTCCCAGCCTATCAGCGGCTAAAAAGCCATAAAAACCTCGGTGTTTGGATAAAGCTTGAAAGATTTGCTTCGCTTTGCGAGTTTGCCGAGTTTTTTCTAAAGCGCGAGCATACCAATATTGCCATTTCAGTTCCTTTTGTGTGGCGGCAGGTAAAGATTTGACTAAGGTAATAACTGCCTGCCAATCTAGTTGAGCCAGAGCATTTTGTAATCGGGTTTGTTTTACCCTGTCATCAACAAAATCTTTGTCCACTTTAGCAAGCCAATTAGCTGCTTGTGGAAGATTTTGCCATGTAGCCCTGATTGCGATATAGCGGAACATTTCGCCTTGTTGCTCTCGGCTAAAAGTGTAACGAGTTTTAAAGTATTGCCAATAATTATACGCTTTTTCAGCATCTTTGCGTGCCAAGCGGTGGAGACTTTGTAGTAGCATTTCTCGGCTAATGGGAGTATTAGCTTCGTTAAAAGTTACCAATTCCTTAGCAGGGTTTTTGTATAATTTTCTCCATAATGTAACTATTCGTCGATCAGCTTTAGAGAAGCCTTTAGAAAGATAGCGAGCCAGCCCTAATTTGCCTTTTTTCATGCAGAGGCGAATACGTTGCCAACGCATTTTAGTTGTAACAAGACCATTTTTATAAAGATAAGCAAAAGCGGGATCACAAACATTTGGTTGTGATTTACCAACAGTCCATAAACTTATCGCCTCTTTGACTAGTTTAGCTGTCAAACTTCCCTCTGTCTTGAGATGAGCTTGGAGATTATAGCAGCGTAAAACCGTACTTTTTTGTGGAGTATAAACTGCAATAAAGCTTTCCCAATCACCTTGTTTGGCTAATTTACGCAACCACAAGCGTCGCAAGGATTTCGCAACAGGACTATCTTGATATTGTTTTAAAAAGGCTTTGATGTTTGCAGGATTTTCATTATTGAGATGACTTCTAAGATAAAAATAGCGCAAATAATGAGCAATGGGATAATTTCTCAAACTCACCATCACCTGTTCAAAGCTATATTTATCCATCCTATAGAGGGATTTCTGGGCTTCCTTAAATTGCCAGCGCTGCTGTAACCAAGCATTTGGGGTTGCGCTGCTGAAACTAACGAATAACAAATTAAAAAGTAATGAGTAAAACAGGAGTTTTTTCATATAGTTAGCCTGATTAGTTATAAAAGAAAAGCCATTAATTAAGTAGGGGCAATCCATTGAACTTTGTGGTTGCTCTTAATTAAATGACATTTAATTGTAAAGTGGATTAAGAAGTTTATCTTATTATTTAAATAATACGCAACCTGTTTTTTAATGTCTGATGTTATGTACTATTGTTCCCACGCTCCAGCGTCACTGCCATTCAGTTAAGCCATGAAAAGAGTACAGCGAATGTCAGACAACGAATAAAACCTTTTACAAATCAGCAACTAACTGATTTGGTTTTTATTCGTTGTTTTTTCATTCGTTGTACTTCATCCATTAACTTAATATAGTATTTCAGATAAAGATTTTGCCCAAAAACCTCCGAGGTTTTCAAAACCTCGGAGGTTTAGACTTAAATTATTTTTCTGAAATACTATAGCAAGCTCCAGCGTGGGAACGAGAGTAAAGAACAATACAGATTAGAGTAAGCCTTGCCATCCAGTCCTAAACCTTTTATGATTTTAATTTTATTAATGATAGGCAGAATAAAAAAATGCTCTCACCAAAACCTTTACTACAAGGCTTAGCCGCCTTAATCGACAATCCAGCAATCGCTGAATTTGCTGGAATCGCCAGCGAAAAAGCCATTTCGGTGCTACACGCCCATTTTACCTTTAGTTCCGAAGAAATCACCAAAGCATATCAAGATAGTTTTGGCAAAACCCTTGAGGCGATTCGCAATGAATTAACGGGTAAACCGTGGCTACTTTCTTCCAAACTCCGCAAGGATTTTTCGGCTCAATTTTCGGCACAAATCCGCAGTAGTGGCATTAAGAGCAAGGTTTTAAATCCCTTTATAGAACAAAAAGATAAATTATTTCAAATAGATAAGATTAGCGATACCGATTTAGCCAGCTTAATCAATACTCAAAGTGTTGCTGAACTCACCAAGCTCTTATTAGAACAAATGCAGCAACTCGCGCCGCTTTCTAAAGAATTGCGGGATTTTTTACGCCAAGATGATTTATTAGGGCAAGCTATGTTGTTTTTCTTGCGAGAACAGTTTCGCACAGATGCACGTTTTGAGAAAACTTTAGCGGCTTTACAGCAAGAGGCGATTTTATTTAATCAACAACGCATGTTGCAATTAATGGAAAGATTGCAACTATCTTCACAGGTAAAAGCCAGCGATGAGTTCACGCAACATAATATCCAAACTCAAAGCTATGCACAAAGTGAAGAGGAAAAAGCTTTAGCTTACCGAGTAGTGCAAAAAGCGACGTTTTTGCAATATCGTCCTAAATATTTTATGATATAAAATTTCGTAACGATCTAATTTAAAAGCACAAAAAAATGCTATTCCTTGCTATTTTTAGGTTAAACAGTAATTCATTTAAAAACGGAAGCATCAGATGGAAAGCCAAACGAAAGATGAACAAAAAGTAGAATATGCAAAACAGTGGCCAGATGACAAGTCTGGGCAAAGGACATGCCAAGAAAATACCAAGGTGGCTTGTCAAGCATATTTAGATGGTAATACAATCAAGAAATATGCACCAGAGGCTAAACAAAAAATCACTGCTATTAAAAAACGAGAGACTGAAGAAAAATTACGGCTATCTGTCTGGAAACCACTTGATTATTTACGCTTATTATGGTGGATTTTGGTTATGCCTCAGCAATTGCAAGCCCATAGGGAATTTTGTGGTGAAGAGGAGCAAGAGCGTGTAGGTAAGTGGCTGGTTAGTACCTTGATATGGTTACCTTTTTTGATTCCTTTATTAGGATTAGGGCTAGAACTGTTGCCACATTCAAGTAAGGCATGGTCAGCAGATACTTACTTGATATGGAGTGCTGTAGTGTTTGTGTGTTGGCTATTAACAGGATGGCTAGGAGATGTTGAAGATGAAGATGCGGACAAGGTGGCGATTGGCGTGGCGTTAGTCGTGGCGGTCGTCGTGGCGAGCGGCGTGGCGT
>JALWSU010000420.1 GCA_026993485.1 Thiotrichaceae bacterium
AAGCTCATGGCTTGGGACGCCAAGTAGGGTATAAATATTAACATTTTGTTTGTTTTTTTAAAACTTAAAAAACTTCTGCTGTCAGTGCGTAAGTCCTATATAAGTCTTTACGCATTCTCGTTCCCACGCTCCAGCGCACTATTTTATAATATCATTTTTTAACTAATTGATTTAATGGCGTTTAATTTTTAAACGCCTCACTGGGCAACCACAAGGATTTGTCCCTACAAACGAAGTAACGAAGTAAACAATGATGTAGGGGCTATCGGTTGCTCTGATGTATAAAGGAGTGCGCTCCAGCGTTGGAAACGAAGTAAGCGTAGCTAACGTATACCTCGACGCTCCAGCATCGTGGCTTGAAAATAAAACCTTTTATAAATCATGAACTAAATGATTTGGTTGTTATTCGTTGTTTTCCATTCGTTGTACTCCATCCATTAATACCATGGCAGTGAAGCTCCTGCTTGGAAACCAGAAGCAAATTTGTTCTTAAATACAATCGATATAGCGTTACCCGATTTAGTTCAGTACAAACCTGCCAGGTTTTAAAAACCTGGCAGGTTTAATCGCTGTATTTTATACAAACGGGTAGTGCTATATTGGAGTCCAAAGCTTTAGCTTTAGCTTAGCTTACTTCGTTTCGCTTACTTCGTTTCGCTTACTTCGTTTCGCTTACTTCGTTTGGGCGACCTGCCAAACGAAGTAAGCGTAGCTAAAGCTAAAGCTTTGGACTCCAAGTTAAATATAAAATCCTTATTTCCAGACAAGTTTATTATAGAAAAATTTTCTTGAATCAGGTAAGTTTGCAAAAAATATGTGTTTGTTTTATCAGTTCGTTAAATGTTATTGTCTTTATTTTTGGTAAACATGAATAAATCATTTTTAAAATAATCATGAATAAAATTTATACTTAATTATCTGTTTCGATTATTCTGATTGATTTTTGGACACAAAAACAAGATACATGAAATGCTGAAAACAATATTAGATAAGGTAACAATACTAGATATATGACAAAATATACCAATGCGTTAATAAATGAAACTAGCCCATATTTACTCCAACATGCTCATAATCCTGTCTATTGGTATCCTTGGGGAGATGAAGCTTTGACGCTGGCAAAACAACAGCAAAAACCAATTTTATTGTCTATTGGCTATTCTGCTTGTCATTGGTGTCATGTCATGGCGCATGAGTCTTTTGAAGACCCTAAAACGGCGGCTTTGATGAATGAATTCTTTATTAATATCAAGGTTGATCGTGAAGAGCGTCCCGATCTGGATAAGATTTATCAAACTGCACATCAGTTGATTACTCAACGTCATGGCGGTTGGCCTTTGACTATGTTTTTAAATCATGATGATCAATATCCGTTTTTTGGAGGGACTTATTTTCCGCCACAATCGCGTTATGGAATGCCAGCTTTTAGGGATTTATTGAAAAATATTATCGCTTTTTATCGCAAATCTCCAGATAAAATCAAAGAACATACCCAATCATTAGCTAATGCTTTGAGCAAAATGGCAGAAACTACGCCTAGTGCTGCAATTAATCCTGATCCATTAAACTTAGCCCGCTCTGAACTGGCGCAAAGTTTTGATCATACACATGGCGGTTTTGGTGGCGCACCAAAATTTCCTCAGCTTACTAATATTGAGCGTTTGTTGCATCATTATAATATGACTGCTAAGCAGGGTGAAGCTGATGAAAAGGGTTTAAAAATGGCGCTATTTAGTTTGAAAAAAATGGCATTAGGTGGAATTTATGATCAATTAGGCGGTGGGTTTTGTCGCTATTCAGTCGATGAACTGTGGATGATTCCCCATTTTGAAAAAATGCTGTATGACAATGGGGCATTTTTGAGTATTTATAGCCAAGCTTGGCAAATTACTCCAGATAAAAGAGATAAAGAATTATTCCAGCGCATAGTATTAGAAACCGCTGATTGGGTAATACGTGAAATGCAATCGCCAGAGGGCGGTTTTTATTCAACTCTTGATGCGGATTCTGAAGGCGAAGAAGGCAAGTTTTACGTTTGGACAACAGATGAGGTTCAAGCATTATTAAAAGTGGATGAAACACTTTATCCGTTATTTTCGGCTCATTTTGGTTTAAACCTAGCGGCGAATTTTGAAGGTAAGTGGCATTTGCATGTTTTTCGTGAGCGTGAAAATTTAACAAAACAGTTTAATCTACCACTTGAAATAGTTGATGCTCGCTTAGATAAGGCGCGTCAGATTTTGTTTAAACAGCGTCAAGGGCGAATCCATCCAGGGCGTGATGAGAAAATTTTAACTTCTTGGAATGCTTTGATGATCAAAGGTATGGCTACGGCTGGACGAATTTTTTCCCGCTCCGATTATATCGCAGTAGCAGAACAAGCCTTTGATTTTATAAAAAATACTCTCTGGGTTGATGGATGCTTATTGGCTACTTATAAAGATGGCAAAGCGCATTTAAACGCTTATTTGGACGATTACGCTTTTTTATTAGATGCGATTTTAAATTTACTTCAAGCACGTTGGCGCGATGGCGATATGAAATTTGCAATTGAATTAGCAGAAGTGCTATTAGCCGAATTTTTCGATACTGAACAAGGAGGATTCTATTTCACCGCCCATAAGCATGAAAACTTAATTTCGCGCCCTAAATCCTTTAATGATGACGCAATGCCTAATGGCAATGGCATAGCAGCCTTAGCATTAGGAAGATTAGGGCATCTTTTAGGAGAACAGCGGTATATTGAAGCAGCAGCAAAAACGATAAAAGCCTCTTGGTATAGTTTAATGCAAATGGCATCTGCACATACCACAATGTTATTATCATTAGAAGAGTACTTATTACCACCAAAAATGATTATTTTGCGTGGAAATGCAGAAGATTTAAAAACTTGGCAAGCCGCTTGCCCATCAGATGCTTTAGGTTTTCCAATTCCAAATGATGCTAAAGATTTACCCGGATTACTTGCAGAGAAAAAGGCTAGAGAAGATGGTAAAACTGTGGCTTATGTTTGTACAGGCTTTGAATGTCGTGCGCCTATTGAGGATATTGCAGAATTAAATTAATTCCAAAGTGATGAGACCTCCGAGGTTTTAAAAAC
>JALWSU010000421.1 GCA_026993485.1 Thiotrichaceae bacterium
AGGATTACCCGCCCATGCTTCTGGAATTAACAACATCATGGCTTCTCCTAAAGAATAGCCACCTGCAACTAACAACTCTAAAGCATTATCAAAACAAGCTGAATCAGATTGCCCCTCAGCAATTAGGGGCCATAATTTATCTAAATCATCGCCTAATAATTCCGAAGACATTCCGTGACGACGGGCAGCCATCCAGTTCAAATTGCCCCGCAAGGTATTAATCTCCCCATTGTGGCAAATCATACGAAAAGGTTGAGCCAAATCCCAAGTTGGGAAAGTATTAGTAGAAAAGCGTTGATGAACTAAGGCTAATGCCGTTACCATCCGCTCATCTCGTAAATCTTGATAATAAGTACCGACTTGATCCGCCAATAACATACCTTTGTAGAGCAAAGTACGCGACGAAAAAGACGGAATATAAAAATGAACATAATCAAGCTCCAATTCTTTACGCACGCTATGCTCAATCACTTTACGGATTACAAACAATTTACGCTCAAAGGCATCTTGATCAGCACAATTATCGCCTTTTCCTATAAATACTTGCCGAACTACTGGCTCAATAACTTTTACACTTTCCCCTATGCCTTGATTATTAGTTGGCACATCGCGCCAACCGAGTACGATTTGCCCTTCAGCGGCAATTTCTCTAGCGATTATTTTTTCACAAGCCGCACGGGATTCAGCATTACGGGGTAAAAATAACATTCCCACACCATAATCACCCACTGCTGGCAAAGTTATACTAGAACTAGCACATTCTTCACGCAAAAAAGCATCAGGTGTTTGAATAAGAATACCCGCACCATCACCAGCGAGCGGATCCGCTCCCACAGCTCCCCGATGAGTAAGATTCTTTAGAATTTCAAGCCCTTGATTAATAATATCATGACTTTTATGCCCTTTAATATGAACAATAAAACCAACACCACAGGCATCATGCTCATTAATTGGATCATAAAGACCATGTACAGGTGGCAATGCACCATAACTCATTATAATTTCTCCTGTTTTTTAAGATATGCTAATTTTATGATTAGTTTAGCTTAACTTTATGAGTTCGTATCAAATCGCCATTAAGTTAAGCCAAACCTGACAGGTTTTTTGCCGTTGGAATTTCAAAGACCTCCGAGGTTTTGAAAACCTCGGAGGTCTGATTTGAAGGCTTAACTTAATAGCAGTTTTGCTTGTTTAGGTTATCATAATTTAGCTATTTTTTAAATGTAAACTTTAACTTACTGATTTAAAATGTTATTATTAAAAATAAACTCCCTAATTTTCAAGTGTTATCATCAAACCACAAAATCCAAATTTTCACTGGTTTTAGAAACTTAGGATATTTTTGAAATTCCAACGGCAAAAAACCTGTCAGGTTTAGCTTTACTTAATGGCAGTGACGCTGGAGCGTGGGAACGAGAGTAAATTTCCTCATGCTTTGACAAATGAACAAAAGATTAATTTTGAACATGATGCTTATGCTGCTAGTCGGCAAAGAGTGTATATCAAACGCCAAGCTGATTTTGATCGCTTAACTAAACATGCTGAAAGCGATGCTGCACCTTTAATTATTTCGTTTTACACGCAGTTGGTTGTATTGGATTCCAGCTAACCAACTGTAAAAAAGGTAAAATAATCCTTTACTCAATACGAGAAATTTCACATATAGCTGCAAGGTAAAATTGCTCTCATGCCAAGTAATAATCGTACATTAACAGTACTCTCCCTATTCTCAGGGTGTGGAGGAATGGATTTAGGGTTTGAAGGTGGATTTAAAGTATTATCTAAATCCATAAATCACAAGATTCATCCAGATTGGATTAGTATCACCAATCAAGAAACTTGGATTCAACTACCACACACAAGATTTAAAACAATTTTTGCTAATGATATAGTTCCAGCAGCTAAAGCCGCCTGGCTACCATATTTCACCAAGCATGATAATCACAACAGGAATTTCCATCTTAAAAGTATTGTTGATTTAGTCAAGGAACATCATGGTGGTGAAAAAATTTTCCCAAAAGTTGATGTTGTAACAGGTGGTTTTCCTTGTCAAGATTTTAGTGTTGCCGGCAAACGGAATGGTTTTAATTCCCACAAGGGGCACCACGGCAAATTGCTAGCTGAATGTGACATTCCGTCAGAAGAGAACAGGGGCAAATTGTATATATGGATGAAGCATGTCATAGAAATTGTTAAGCCAAGAATTTTTATTGCTGAAAATGTAAAAGGTCTCGTCAGCTTAGCCGACACAAAAAAAATAATCGAAAATGATTTTAGAAATATCGGCTCTGGTTATATAGTTGTTGACGCAAAAGTGCTTTACGCACCTATGTTTGGTATTCCCCAAAGTAGAGAAAGAGTCATTTTTATTGGATTTAGAAAGGACGTTCTTACTAAAGAAGCAATA
The DNA here is from genome assembly GCA_026993485.1 of Thiotrichaceae bacterium. Lineage (GTDB taxonomy): Bacteria > Pseudomonadota > Gammaproteobacteria > Beggiatoales > Beggiatoaceae > JAUXCJ01. Next base: position 2,408 of record JALWSU010000421.1, read on the forward strand.
AAACAATTTTCTAAATCAAATATCCCAAGCGACTACAACCCTTACCCCCAACAAACCCATGGTTCACACGAATTACCTTTGTTCGACAATAATTCTTTACTGCCGTATGTCACTGTTGGCGACTATATTTTAGACCTACCTGAACCTCATGAAGCGCAAGATCCATCTCAGCAATCTTTTTCAAAGGCAAAGTGGTATGGATCACATTGCCAAGGTCAAACAGAGGTTGATTTAGGTGGTATTGGACCCACCATAAGAGCTGAACACCACGGCAATATTGAGTTCCGAAGACTTTCTCCTGAACATGGAGGGAAATACAGCTCTGAAATAATGGCAGGATTAAAGGAAAGAAGATTAACTGTTAGAGAATGCGCCCGTATTCAAACTTTCCCCGATGATTTTGAATTTGTAAGAAAACCGTCGATAATGGGAAAAGAGTTTAAATTAAGTGCGTCAGAGGGGTACAAGCTCGTTGGCAACGCAGTTCCCCCGTTATTGGCTTTTCATATTGCATGGAGGTTGCAAGAGCTATGGCCTATAGTAATGAAAGACGGATGAAATAATGATTATTTCTGAAAGAACAGATAAGAGTCAAATAGAATTTGAAAATTTGTTAAACTCTTCTCATCAGTTAATAGAGGAAAAAGCAAAATTAGATACAGAATATTTTCTTAATAGG
>JALWSU010000422.1 GCA_026993485.1 Thiotrichaceae bacterium
GCAGAATTTGTTGCTGGCACCGAAGAAACCTTTACCACTTTAATGAATGAAGAGGCTAAAATTCTAGGCTTAACAAATACTAATTTCGTCAATAGCACTGGCTTACCTGATCCCCAGCACTACAGCACGGTGCGAGACCTCGTGCATTTATCGCAAGCATTGATCAACAATTTTCCTGAATATTATCATTGGTATTCGGTTAAAAAATTTACCTATAATAAAATTACTCAGCCCAATCGTAACCTCTTATTAAGACGCGATTCTAGCGTAGATGGCCTCAAAACTGGTCATACTAAATCTGCTGGTTACTGCTTAGTTGCTTCAGCTAAACGTGGTCAAATGCGCTTGATTTCAGTTCTCGTTGGTGCGAAAAGTAGTAAGGCGAGAGCCAGAGAAAGCGAAAAAATGTTAGATTACGGCTTTCGATTTTTTGAATCTCACTTCTTATATAAAGCCAAACAACCCCTTGATACTGAAAGTGTTTGGAAAGGCAAGAAAAATCAAGTACAATTAGGACTAAGTAAAGCTTTATCTGTCACTGTACCAAAGGGGCAATATCAGCAATTAAGTGCCAAATTGTATATTGATAAATTCATCATGGCTCCCGTTATCGCTGGTAAAAAATATGGAACACTTAAAATCAGCTTAGGAAAAGAAGTGCTCTTAGAGCGTCCCCTTGTCGCCCTATCTTCTGTAGAAGTGGGTAATATTTGGAATAGGTTAGTAGATTCTTTCCTTTTATTATTTTATTAAATAAGGAACTTGAGGAGATTATGATCGTTTATCTCAATGGTGAATTCTTGCCACTCTCTGAGGCAAAAGTATCAGTCTTAGATAGAGGCTTTATTTTCGGTGATGGCGTGTATGAAGTGATTCCAGTGTTTGGCAGACGTTTATTTCGCTTAGAAGAACACTTAGAACGTTTAGAAAATAGCTTAAGAGCGATTAAATTAGAAAATCCGTTGAGCCGTCAGGAATGGATTGATAGCTTAGAAAAGCTAATTGCTCGTAATGACGGCGAAAATCAGGCAATTTATTTGCAGGTAACACGCGGCCCGGCTAAACGCGATCATAATTTTCCAGAAAAGGTAGTACCCACTGTCTTTATAAAAAGTGATCCCATTGAAACTCCGCCTCCAGTTAAAGGAATGAAAGCCATTACCTGTGCAGATATACGTTGGCAATTATGCAACATCAAATCAATAGCCTTATTAGCTAATATCTTATTACGTCGCCAAGCAGTTGAAGCTGGAGCTTATGAGGCAATCTTAATTCGTGATGGTTATGTCATGGAAGGAGCGGCTAGTAATGTATTTATCGTTGTTGACGGCGTAGCAATTACCCCCCCCAAAAGCCAATTTATTCTCCCAGGTATTACCCGTGACTTAATTCTTGAAGTCATGCAAGCAGCGCAACTACCTTGTCGAGAGGCTGAAATTTCAGAAGCGCAATTACACTCGGCTGATGAAATTTGGGTAACCAGTTCCACCCGTGAAATTGTGCCAATTATTACACTTGATGAAAAACCTGTAGGAAAGGGAGAAATTGGCCCCGTATGGGCGCAAGCAATCAAACTCTATCAGGAAAAGAAACAACAACTAAGCTCACATGCCTAAAATTATGACTACCCCCGATAATGAGAGTGGATTATTAAAATTTCCTTGCGACTTCTCCATTAAAGTTATGGGCAAAGCAACGGACAATTTTGAACTTTTAGTTGTAGAAATTGTGCGCCGCCACGATTTAAAAGAAAATGCAGTGACTCTGCGTCGCAGCAGCAATGGAAAATATCTATCAGTCACTGTAAGCTTCATTGCTCAAAGCCGCAAACAACTTGATGCTTTATATACAGAATTGAGCGGACATGAGCGCGTTACAATGGTATTATGAACAACTTTGCGGCTTGAGGAGCCGCAAGCTTTACCAGTTCACCTCCGCAGTAAACATCAAATCAGTTGAATCCTTATATTTCAATTTTCCGCCACTCCAATTCAGCGGATCATTATCATCATAATCAACTTTAGTAACATTGATAATAAAATCAACATTCTTATTATAATGATACACTCCACCAACTATATATTGCTTCCTATCTCCACCTTTATTTCCACTAGTTTGATCATCCTGATTCCAGTCATCATACCTAGCCAAAATCCCAAATATCTTAGTTGGACGTACTTCAAAGTTGACCGAATAACCATCACCTTTAAAACTGTTATTCGTTGCTAATCCAATCGGACTCTCATTATCACTAGTAACATATTGAGCTGCTACTAGAAACATTGGCATATTATAAACAGCATGTAAACCGTGCATTGTAAAATCCGCATTACTGCGTGTATTCTCTGCTAAGCTCTTAACTCCAAAATATGAAATATCAAGATAAGTATCTTTCTGCGGTTTAGATTTTTTCTTCCCAGTTCCCAAAGGATGCACGGTTAAACGAACTTCAAAAGATAAATCCGAACCATCATCTACTGCATGATAACCTGCGCCATTAAATGCGCCAATTTCACTTGAAAACATAGGGGTTTTCGTTTTGAAATTAATGCCTAAATCAGCAGAATTCATTAAATGCCCACCTTTATCATTCTCTATAAACGTTTTCGCAATCGAACGATAGAGCCAACCATGATGTTCTTCATAATCAATCCAGGGACGATGAGCTTGACCAAATTCTACACCAGTATTAGGCAATATATTATCAAGATAAAGATAAGCATATTTTAAACGAACTAGCCAACTCCCTTCTGAACTTGTACTGGTAGCTTTGGTTTCTTGAAAAGTATCCAATGTGATACGCATAAAATCCTTTTTATTAAAATAGGCTTTTACTTGAATATAGTTACGGCGAGTTTCAAAATGGCTCTTTCTATCACCACCTTCATCTTTGGAACTGACAAATCCAAGATAGTGCTTGCCGCTAAATTTCAATGTTACCGCTTTCGATTTGACTATAATCCCTTGATGCTCATCCTCAATTTTTACCAATCCCGGAGCATCTTTGGTAAAAACTTGATGAGTTTCAGGATCTTCATAAAGGGTTAGGGCTGAAGCGTTGGAACTTGCCAAAATTAAGACTAGTGCAGTAGAACTAGCTGCCATTGTCATTTTTTTCATTAAATTTCCTCTGTTGCTGTGTGTTTATAGCAACAGTTTGTATTAAAAATGTTACAAAATAATGACAAAAGGCAGTTTAATTGCACCTAATCTTTTTGATTAAAACGTCTCAAATAAAATTTTTTACCCTCATAATCACTTTCTAACAATTGCCCTTGACTCACCAAACTCTTAACTATTCCCCAATCAGCATGATTTTTATCCAATAATTCCTGTACCGATTCTTCACGCATAGGATGAACTGCTGTAATACTAAGTAAATCTTCAGCAATATCACCAGTTGAAGCAAAAGGGCTACCTTCATAACCAGTTAAATATTCAACATTTGTTACTTTACTACTGACAATTTGATAAAAGCGATTTAATTCATCTTCACTAGGTGGACGAATTGAAGAAATAGCTGGAGGGCGTATCGGAATTAAAAAATAAGCCTTTTTTGGCATCAGGCGAGAAATAAAATCACCTATCTCAGCCGCCGATTCGTCACTAACATTGCGATTTTTAACTAGCATAGTTTCAGTCACCAATGTGCCAGTATATTCTTTAGCGAATGTCAACATAGCTTCTAAAATAGTTGGCAAATTTAAATTAGCTTGCGGTATATTAAGACGTTTCCACTGTTTTTCATTAACACTATCTACTTTCAGAGATACCCAATCCGCTTTTTTCAGCGTTTCTCGCACCTCCTGATCCCAAATCAATGAACCATTAGTAATAATCGCTATCTTGATACCCAAAGGGCGCAACTTATCAATAGTTTCACCCAAATCAATATCTAATGTCGGTTCACCATCTGGGACAAAAGAAAGATGATCAATTGTTTCACCTTGCGCTTGCAATTGTGCGACACGTTCTTTAACTAAATTAACTAAATAATCAGCACCATAAAAGTGACGACGTTTTATTTCAGTCTTTTCCGTAGGCCCCACTTGACAATAGGTGCAATAATAAGAACAAGCTTTAGGAGGAATATTATTAATACCGAGACTACGCCCTAAGCGTCTTGACGGAATGGGGCCAAAAATTTCCATAATCTTATAATCATTAACCTTATCGTTTAAAATGCGGAGAATATTTAGTGGCCAATAAGATTGCCTCAGTTAAGCTGACTTCACTCGCAATTCCTTTTCCTGCAATATCGAAAGCGGTTCCATGATCAACTGAAGTTCTTAAAAAGGGCAAGCCGTTAGTGATAGCAATTGTTTTTTCAAAATCCACAGTCTTAGTTGCAATATGCCCTTGATCGTGATAAAGCGACAAAACCGCATTATATTGCCCCTGCAAAGCTTGATGAAAAACCGAATCAGCACTAATTGGACCAACTACATTATATCCTTGCGCCTGTGCCTCTTTCACTGCTGGTTCAATATGTTGCACTTCTTCATAGCCAAATAAGCCATGTTCGCCACTATGCGGATTCAAACCAGCCACAGCCATTTTACCTTCAGTCACACCTAATTTTTTTAAAGCTTCAGTGCAACGAATTATATAATCCAAAACCCGTTGTTTAGTTACCAAATCACAAGACTGACGTAATGAAACATGACGAGATAAGAAAAAAACTCGCATTCCTCGTACTTCAAACATAGTTAAAGGATCATTTGTATGGCTTAATCCTTCTAACATTTCCGTATGACCAATATATTCAATCTTAGCCGCGCGGAGAGATTCTTTATTAATCGGCGTTGTAGCTATAGAATCAACTTCTCCAGCCATCGCCAATTCTGTCGCTGTTTCAATATAATCATAAGCCGCCTGTCCACACATAGCTTGCACAGTTCCCTTATGCAGCTTTGACATAGAAATATTTGCTAAATCAATTAAATCAATTATACCTTGACAATATTTACCGTCTTCCGGCTTATTAACAATATAAATTTCAGCTTTTTTATTACAAAAACTTAAAGCATCGTTAATAACATTCTTATCCCCAATCACTAAAGGTTTACAAACTTCATAAACTTTAGAATCAGATAAAGACTTAACAACAATTTCGGGACCAACACCAGCAGGATCACCTAAAGTAATAGCTATAATGGGTTTTTCCATATTATATTGAGCTCTATTATGTAGGGGCAATCGGTTGCCCACTATAGTATTTCAGACAAAGATTTTGGCCAAAAACCTCCGAGGTTTTCAAAACCTCGGAGGTTTAACTGCGCTTACTTCGTTTAGACTGAAATTATTTTTCTGAAATACTATAAAGGAAAAATCATTAACCGCGATTTTTAATTATCATAACATCTAAAATCTTACTTCCAAGATCATCAGAAATTTCTAAAATTTGTTGCAGTTCTTCAAGCAAATCTTTTTCGCTATCCTCAATCACACCATCAGCAAGGGCAATATCAACCGCACAGGCAAAAGCAGTTTCCCGTAATTCTGCTGGCAGGCTATTTTTAGCAATAGTTACCAATCCGCCTACGCCTTCATTTTTCAGCACCGATACTAATTTCTCGAAAATAGCCGACATTTGCTTATTGGAATAACCTTCGTACATTCTCATTTGCAATAAATAAGCAAAAATGTGCTTAGCTTCAGATTCATCAATAGAACCATCCACTGCCGAGGTAGCTAAAGCAATAGATAAAAAAGCTTCTTGTTTATTAAAATGATCAGCTGACGTTGGTGTAGGCTTGCTTGAAAACCAACTCATATTATTTCTCCTATTATTGACTTAAATGAGGGACTAATAATACCTTGAACACCTCCCGTCGTGCAACAAATTCAAAGGCTTGCAAAGCTTCAGACAATGAAAAATATTTGTCAATCAATAAGGTAGGATCAATCAATTGTTTTTTCAGCAAACGCAGAGCTGGCACAAAGGGGCCACAACGCGAACCCACTAAGCGAATCTCATCAACCACAATAGCGGACAAGTCCATAGAAATACTACCTTTGTAGGTACTTTTTAGAATAATTGTTCCACGCGGGCGCACCGCCTGACGTGCAAGGCTAAAGCCCCCTGCTGATCCAGTAGCCTCAATTACCACATCAAAATTACGCCCAATTTTTTTTTCATCAACCCATGAAATTTCACGAGCTGCAAGCATTTTGCGCTGTTTATCGTAACGAGCAACAACTTGCAGATCACAAGCAGTCAATACCAAAGATTGTGCAATCAATTGCCCCAAGCGTCCCGCTCCAACAATTAAAACTCGATCAGTTGCCCGAATTGGCACCTGTTCTTGAATAGCCAAAGCAGCCGCCAACGGCTCAGTGAAAACCGCCGCTTCATCTGGGACTGAAACTGGCACAGGATGAAGATTTTTCAAGGGTAAACACAAATAATCCGCAAAAGCACCATCCCGATTCATAATACCTAACACTGTACGCCGCTCACAATGAGTTGCATCACCTCTCAAACAGGCATCACAAATACCACAAACCGTATTAATTTCTCCAACTACCCTTTCACCAATACGTTCAGGTGCATCATCTGCTTGCACAATTTCGCCTACAAATTCATGTCCCAAAATACCTCTATAAGGATAATATCCATTTACCAGTTCCAAATCTGTTGCACAAATCCCAGCAAGGCGAACCCGTACCAAAGCCTCACCTTCAAGCGGTTCTGGCATTTGTATATTATCCCTAAAAATTATACTGTTGTTTTCTAACCAAAGACCTTGCATAATAACAAAACTCCATTATAACTGTATGGTGACTAATATGATGACTCAAAAAAGCATCTATATCATTCCTACCGAGGCACTCTTTTATACACTGAATCTGCGTAGGAAAAGAGACGGCTTGACGGAAATTGAACATTCCCTGATAGCCAGCAAACTCGGAATTTTATTTACCTTGAAAAACCATGGCTATATCAATTTTAAGGCTGAACAGATCGAATTAGATGAATCCCAATTTCATCTCTTACAAGAAATAATTGCAAACAATTTTAACGTGGAAATGATGGAAGAAATGCTTAGCTTAGCTATCAAGCGGCCATTGCAACATGAAATACGCACTAATAATATCGAGCACCAGCCTAAATCTAAAGGATTATTATCTCAAATCAAGGGATTTCTCAAAATCCAAGCCAATCCAGCATGATGTCATTTATATATATGTATATGCAACTTTTTTTAAGGGCAATCTTTTTTGGTTGCCCTTTTCAGGTTAATTTAGCTAGCGCAAACTGTTCTTGATTGGCTTAATTTAATATTATTAAATTCTAAATTAGATTATAATAATAAAATTTATATTCAGCATGGTAACAAATCCGATTAATTTAGAGTGAGTGAAAAACATGCCAGCCAATCAAAAACAATACATTCTCCCTATGGGCGTATTATTTTATACATTGAATCTCAAGCGACAAAGCAAGGGACTTGCAAGCGTTGAAGAAGCATTAATAGCTCGCAAATTGGGCATATTATTTACTTTCAAAACTAATAATTATCTCAATTTTAAGGCAGACGTTGTCCAATTGAATGAGGAAGAATTGCTTATATTGAAAGAGATTATCAACGAGTATTTCAATGTTGATATGGAGGATACACTAACTCAAATCGCTATTCAGCCAAAAAATGCGCCAAACAATGAGACTCACAAACAACATGAGCTTGCAGCGTCACCAGAAAAACAAACGGGTTTCTTCAACAAAATTCAAAGTTTTCTTAAATAGAGTTGTTGTTAAATAATTTGCACCCATTGTCTGAACCTTGATTTTAAGGGATTATAAGGATTTACAGGATTGTTGCTGGTTAGAACCGATTCACAATCCTTATAATCCTTTGTAATCAAGGTTCTGACAATGGAAACTGGATTTGCCTAATTTACAAAAGCAGTTGATGCTCGAAAGGAGAATATAAATTAGATTTTGAAGATCAGCAAGTGAGAGAACAGTTTATCGTGTACTCGCAAAAGGTTTACAAGAGAACCGAATTTTTATCTTGCCATATGGGCAACCACAAGGGATTGCCCCTACAGGAACTGACGGTTTACTTCGTTACTTCGTTTCAGGATAAAAAATTAAAACAACTACAGGGATGTTATATAAGCAGGGATAAAAAAAACCAAACAACTTGGAGTGCAAACTTACCTTGCACTCCAACTGTGTGGAGTGTTTTTTTATCCTTGCTTATATAACATCCTTGTAGTTATTGATTATAATCAACCACACCAATATTGAATTATAAAACCCCATATCAACAGCCATAATATTTAGAAAAGGGCTAAGTTTCCTACTGAATAGCAGCATTATCAACATTTTAGCCGAATCCACAGGTACTGAAAAAGCATTAAACTTACTCAAAGCAAATTTTACCTTTACTGCTGCCGAAATCGCTACCGCTTTTCAAGATAGCCATGCTCGTGCGATAGCAGCTATTTGTGCTGGCTTAGTTTCTCCTGAACAACGGCGAGGATTTTGGCGAACTTTGTTGAAATCGAAGATAGACGATGAATTTTCTCAGCGTATTTAGTTAGATTATTTACAGCAATTTGCTAAACATTTATCTACTGAGGAATTATCAAATTTTCGGCAAATAGCCCTTGAACAAGGCAAAAAATTAGCCAAATGTCAGCTATTTCAAGCCGATAATGTCGAATTTACCGAGTCAGAACTCGCCAGCTTTGTCACCGAAACTGGGAGTTTTGCTATCACTAATTTAGTTTTAGCCCAAATTTCCATACCTTTAGATGACTCCGTGCGTGATTTTCTCAGTTACAAATAATTACTTGGACAATCTATCTTATTCTTTTTGCATGAAAAGTTACGCAGTGATAACCGAATGTCTCGGACATTAGAGGCTTTACAGCGTCAAGGTTTAATCGTCGATGTGCGCGAAATTAAAACTTTGGTGCAATCCACAGAAGAGAAATTAAATCAAGCCGTTGCTGCGAAACAATTTGGTAAATTAGCCGAATTAGGACCAAAATTAGAGAATTTGCAAAAAATTGAGTCGGTGACAGAAACCATTATGCCCAGTTCATCGCCTTTCAAGACAATTTTGCCAGTTGGACGAACTTGGTGACAGTTCAACTATCAGACATTTCTAAGGCAATGGATAAATTGCATTGGAAATTGGAAGTTATTCATGATGACGTCAAGCAAATTTTAGATATTGTTGAACAATTAATGGCACACGCAGATTTATCGCCGCAAATGAAACCGCGTGATGAGTTCACACAATATAACAGTGGCAGCCTTGAATTGATTAACAAAGCTTTGCGCTTATCGAAACAATTGTCACCGTATGATGCCCAATTTAGTCGAGTTGCGATTGGTTTAGGTTGTGTGGCGGCAATTTATAGTGGAAATTATCTTTTTATGTTGGCACAAATTACGAAAACAACGATAAGTGCTCGAATGTATTTTCAATGCTAAATCTTAAATATTAAGAAATATTAGTTATAAGCGTTTATACTAAAACAAATATTCTCAAATAAACAACATTCATAAACAACATTTTAAAAAGGTTAGCAAACCTGACAGATACAGTTTTAGGTGCAATTATAGCTGGATTTTTTAGTTTGATAGGAATTTGGTTTACTCATTATTTAGTAAATAGTAGAAACAATCGAAAGCCAGAGCCAGAAGCTGAAAAAGAACAACCAGACAAAAGGAATAGACTAGAGGAACCAAGAAAACCAGAAGAAATTGCTAAGCGTCATACGGAAAAACATGCTCCAGAAATTATTACCGCACCTACACAACGTGAAGTTCGCTCACCAACAACTGTAGTATTAAAAAAGCCTGTTGAAAAAAAAGTTGAAGTTAAAGCACCACAACAAGTGGATAATAGGATTTGGTGGAATAAGTTGGACAGCAGGTGGAAAAATATTTTCAAGAAAGCCGTTAATATTGATGCTGAACCAAGTGAAATAAAGTTGTTGAAAATTGTTCAGTTGCGGAAATTGGGTTTGGATGGAAACTCCACATTCAGAACCATATTAAAGGAAAGCGAAATTTCCAGCCTAGAACCGCTGCGCCAGTTGACTAATTTGCAGGAATTGTCTTGCTCTTATAATCAAATAAGCGATTTAGAGCCGCTGCGCCAGTTGACTAATTTGCAGAAATTGAATTGCAGTAATAATAAACTAATCGATTTAGAACCGTTGTGTCAATTGACTAATTTGCAGGAATTGGATTGCAGTCGTAATCAAATCATTCCAGCGAAAATAGAGAAATTTAAAAAAGCAGTGCCTAACTGTGAGGTTAAAAGTTAAATTATGATTGTCTGAATCAGGATTCACAGAATTTTAGGATTTACAGGATAAAGGCAAAACCAGATTTTTTTAATTCTGTAAATCCTTAAATTCTGTGAATCCTGATCATGCAAAATATAATTTCAATAGAATGTCCAGTTGAATTACTATTAGGTTTGCATCTCAATGCTGAAGATTTTGGTGAAATTATCAAAAAACAAACCGCTATTTCCTTATTTAAAGAAGGCAAAATGTCATCAGGTATGGCTGCAAAATGGCTAAATATGCCAAGAATAACTTTTTTGTACCAAGCTATGGAAGCTGGAGCGGTTTTGCTTGAAAATTCACAAAATGATTTTAACCGAGAAATGTCCCTATTATGAGAGTGTTCTCAAACACCACACCGATGATTGCTCTATCTAGCATAGATAAACTTGACTTGCTACCTGCTTTATTTAATGAAATTTATGTAGTTGAAGAAGTAATAAAAGAATGTGCAGAAGGCGGAAAAATTATTGTGCCAGATTTAACCAAATTATATTGGCTAAATCTCATTAAATCTGTGGGTGGAGATTCAAAAAATTGGCATTACAAATTGGGTAAGTTTTTAAGTCAAAATAGTTAATTGGAACTGTCATTGTTTATAGAATTTAAGGATTTTTTTGTCTGAATCATGATTCAGACAATTAAAATGAGGAAAAAATCAATGAAAGAACAAGTTTATGAGCAAATGATTATTGATGGTATTCAAGCACTACCGCAAGATGCTTTGGCAGAAATAGCTGATTTTGTTTATTTTATTCGTCAAAAAATTATACATCCACAAAATTTTCAAAATAAAATCCGTGATTCTTTATTAACAACAGAATTGCACTCATTAAGCCAAAGCGAAGAAACCCATTTAGAACAAGAATTTGCCGATTATGAAAAACGATATCCCTACGAATGATTTTGTAACAGATACGATAGCAGTGGTTTTACGCCTTGAAAAACGTCGAAAGGGTAAAATGGCAAAATCTCTGTTTGAATCAGCAGAATTAGGTAAGACACAAATTTATATACCTAGCATGGTTTTTGCTGAGATACTTTATTTATATGAAAAACGCCGAATAAGCGTATTTCTTGATAATGTGCAAGATTATTTGATGCAATATCTACATAATATCAAGGAATATTCCATGACTTTTGCAGTGATTCAATCTAGCAGTAAAATCAATGATATTCGTGAATTACACGATAGATTAATAGCAGGAAGCGCTTTATCATTGGGTTTGCCACTGATTACTAATGATCCTGTGATAGAAGCTTCGGCATTTATAAAAACGGTATGGTGAATTTGGTTTCGATAGGCAGTCAGTTGATAATTAAAGTATTTTTTTCTAAATGAGGATTTGCTGGATTTTAGGATTTACAGGATAAAGGCAAAAACCGATTTTTTTTATCCTGTTAATCCTTAAATTCTGTGAATCCTGATTCAGACAATTAATGGGATTTATTTAGATTTTTTAAACCTTTGGTTGGCTGGAGGCATGTTGAAGTAACCGATCATAGAAAAGCTGTTGATTGGGCATTTCAAGTACGAGATTTAGTTGAACGTTTAAATATTATATATAGCGTTAACCGATTGCATAAAATACACCTAGAAAACCTGCCAGGTTTTAAAAACCTGGCAGGTTTGTTACAGCGATTAAACCTGCCAGGTTTTAAAAACCTGGCAGGTTTGTTACAGCGATTAAACCTGCCAGGTTTTAAAAACCTGGCAGGTTTGTTA
>JALWSU010000423.1 GCA_026993485.1 Thiotrichaceae bacterium
GCCTTTTTGCTATGAATAGCAGTATTTCTCGTTGGACAATTATGCTGCGTTCTGCTATTAGTTACCCATTATTGTTCCTTAGTTTGATTATTATTATTTTTTTGGTAAAGAAAGATTATGATCGGCAATTGCTGGAAAAAGCTTTGTCTGTGCATTTAATACAATATGCGGATTTACTCCATCAAAGGATAACCCCGAAATTATTAAATCAACTGGCATGGTTAGAACAAATTGATTTTAAAGCGAATCTTGAAAAAAACCAAATATTATCGGCTTTACCTTATCCTCTTATAAATCCATTTAAGCAAGCCTTGTTGACGTTAAGAGATGAGAATAAAACGGGAGAAGATATTTTTGCAGCTTTTACAGTAATTAATAAAATTTTTGATAAATATGCCCTCCCCTATTATATTGTACCCAAAACATTTTATGCTAATTGTGATTCATTTCTTGAACTATCAATGGATTCCGAATTGCCGCCGCTGGATAACAACCAAAATTGTAAAACTACAATGTTGATTACTTATAAGATTAAACAGCGCAATTATTTTGAATATAAGGTGACAGTATTTCCAGTATATCAGGTGTATCGTATTGATAATGTTCCAATTTCAGAATCAGCATTAGGATTAACTTATCATAATGGTTTGGGTTCGCTGGTACTTTTAAATAGTACCAGAGATTATGCTTTGAATCAGATTTTGCCAGCTTTAATTTATAGTGGACGTCATCAAATTGTGCCTTTATGGTTCAAAAATGATCCTAGGATCGAAAATGAAGTAGCAAAGGTTTATAAAAAAACCTTAGAATCGATTTACCAAGGTGAACAGCTTGAGCTTGCAAAAGCATTAGCAAAAACATTGGTAAATAATCAGGAAATTGCTACACGTTCTAGGCTGCGTCAAAGCCTGATGCAAGTAGATCGTGGGATCGGAAATGACTATATTCATTCAGGTTTAGATGCCTTAACTAAGGTTTTAAAATATGAAACAGAGAAGAATCCTCAGTTCCCAAACATTGAGGTTTTAGAAAATTTGATTATTAAAAGCGTTGCTTACCATGAAGCTTATCATCAAATTTCTAAAAATGATTGGAAAGAAGCTTCTTGGGTAAAAAATTTTTTAACAAATCAAACTTTGGAAGCTAAAGAGGATATTCTGGAGGAACTGGGGGCTTATTTGGTAGAACTTTATTATGGGGAAAAAACCCGTGCGCTCCAAATTACGCAACTATTTTTCTTTTCGGTTAATATTTTATTAGAAAATCGTCCTGAATCTGCCGCCTCTCGTCTGATTTTGGCAACCTTAGTTAGTAAGGAACAAACACCAAGTATCACGAATAATCCATTTCAATTATTAAAGGCTTATAAAGCCTTAAATCAAATGGCAGATGAAGACTTAGGGCAATTAGCTGCTAAGGCGTATTTAAAGCTATTTGAACGGCCTTTGCCGGAATTGAAGTTATAAGTCTGAACTGTGATTTGTGTGATTTTTCTCGTTCCCACGCTGGAGCGCAGGGCAACCACAAGGGATAGCCCCTACACAAGGGCAACCACAAGGGATTGCCCCTACAAACAATGATATAAGGGCAATCCCTTGTGGTTGCCCTGAGAGGCGTTTCAGTATTAAACACAATGAAATCAATTGTTTAAAAACTTATGTATAAGAGAGTACGCTCCAGCGTGGGAACGAGAAAAAAGCTTTTAATTTTGATTTTTGGTATAATAATTTATTGTTTAGTATTTAAGCAACAACGCCGATGGTTTACGTCAAATGGAAGCTATTGCTTTTTTGTGTTTCATCGGAAATGATTTTTTTAGATTATACCTAACACTCGACTATCAAGTTTTTTTGACTTGATTGGTTAATAAGTATTTATATTTAATACAATCAATTATTTATATGAGTTTTTCCTAACTACAGGGATGAGTTATAAAAGCGGATAAAAACACTTAGATTTTTGCCTTATCCCGTCTTATAACTCATCCCTGTAGTTAAAAAAAATACGCAATTCACTACTTGAGTAGCTTTTTTAGATAAGAAATCATTAATTTATTTAAATGAATCTTGAGTAAATTTTGCCAAGCAAAAAAACTTGATAGTCGAGTAACAGGTTTCCAAAACCTATCAGGTATTTTTAATTGAGGAAATATAAATATGCAATTGTTTTTAAATAAGTTCTCTTTTTTATTTTTTACTATCAGCTTTAGTCTGATAGCTTGTACGCCTTCTACTCCAATTAAAGATTCTGAATCATTGGAAAGTAATGTAAAAGGTTTAGAAAGAATTGATTTTAGTATCAATTATTTGTTTCGTGCGAGTAATAGTAGTCAGTTTAAACCGTTTGGTGATGGAAGCGTTTTGCACAGTGGCGATTCTTATAAGTTTATTTTTGAGCCTCAATTAGATGGTTATGTTTATATTTTTCAATTTGATGCGGGTAATAAAATTTTTCAGTTGTTTCCGACTACTGAATTTAAAGGTGCTGATGTAGCAAATCATAATCCTGTTGTGAAAAGTAAACGCTATTTTATTCCTGCTGAAAATAAGTCGTTTAAATTGGATAAACAAACAGGTAATGAGACTATTTATTTGGTTTTCACGAAATCACGAGATGCCAAATTAGAGGCTTTTTATCAAAAAATTAAGTCGTCAGGTGATAAAAATAGCAGACAACAATGGCATAAAGCCATGATACAAATGCGTGGGGTTGAACCAGAACTAGTCGATGATAAAAATACTACTATTACTTGGAATGAAGAAGGTGAGGATTTTTCGGTAATGTCGCAATATTTGAAGAATATGTGTATCGGTTGTGTGCATATTGTCAATTTTGAACATCGTTAAAGTGTAATTTTCTCGTTCCCACGCTAGAGCGTCACTGCCATTAAGTTAAGCGAAACCTGACAGGTTTTAAAAACCTGTCAGGTTTTTTGCCGTTGGAATTTCAAAGACCTCCGAGGTTTTGAAAACCTCGGAGGTCTGATTCGTTATATCTATAACCTCCGAGGTATGGTTTTCCTCGGAGGTTTTTCTTAACTTAATGGCAGTGAAGCTCCAGCGTGGGAACAAGAATGAAAAATATC
>JALWSU010000424.1 GCA_026993485.1 Thiotrichaceae bacterium
TGGTTGCCCTTTGAGGCGTTTCAAGATTAAACGCAATTAAATCAATTACTTAAAAAAATATGTCTCAAAGAGTGCGCTCCAGCGTGAGAACGAGAAACTTGGGTAAAACTCAACCAATTAAACTTAAAGAAGGTAAAATTATGTTAATGAAAACAGAAACTCTAACTCAAACATTCCCCCTAGCTATAGCAGGAGAAGGCGATTGGGTAAAAATTACCAATATTAGGGGCGGAAAAAATTTAACTAAACGTTTACTAATCATGGGATTAATCGAAGATGTCGAATTGCAAGTAGTGCAGCGACAAAAAGGTAGTGGTTTAGTCGTAGCACGTGGAGGTACTCGCTTAGCTTTAGGGCTTGGCATGGCGAATAAAATTATGGTTGTACCAATTGAGGGAAAGCAAAATGACAAGTAGTAACTTAGGTGATATGTCAGTTGGTGACAAGGGTAAAGTGATTGGGCTTGCAAAAGGTAATAAGGCATATCGAAAAAAACTCTTAGCAATGGGATTAACGCCTGGAACTGAGTTCAGCGTAATACGTTATGCCCCAATGGGCGATCCAGTAGAAATTAACGTGCGTGGTTTTTCCTTGAGTTTACGAAAAGATGAAGCAGCAGCTCTACTGGTAGAAAGGATTTAGTTATGAAAAAATTAGTTATTGGTGTAGTCGGCAATCCAAATTGTGGCAAAACTACTTTATTTAATGTCTTAACCGGCACTAAGCAGCGAGTTGGCAATTGGCCAGGAGTAACAGTTGAGCGCAAAACTGGCTATTACAAACATGCAAATCGTGAAATTGAGTTAGTTGATTTACCCGGCATTTACTCTCTTGATGTTATAGAGGAAGCTACCTCGCTTGATGAAAAAATTACTCAAGATTATATTCTTTCTGGTGAAGCAGACTTAATTGTTAATATAGTTGATGCGTCCAATTTAGAACGAAATCTTTATTTAACTACCCAATTATTAGAAATGGAAGTGCCGTTAGTAATTGCACTTAATATGATGGATATTGCTGAGCAACGTAATATAAAAATTGACATTGCCGCCTTATCACAGCAATTAGGGGTGCCAGTAGTTCCAATTAGTGCCGCTAAAAATCAAGGAATTGAAGAATTAAAGCAGGCTATGGATACAGCGGCTGAAGAAAAACATATTCCGACGCTGCGAGTAGAATATCCTGAAATAATAGAAGAGGGTATAGTTCAATTATCACCGATAATCCGTGAATTGCTACCTGAAAAACAAAAGACTCATCTACACTGGGTGACATTAAAATTATTGGAAAATGATGCTTCCGTAAAACCAATGGTGAATGATAGCGTTAATGATGCTATTAATAACTGGCAAGAAAAAATAGAAGCAGATTTAGAAGAAGACGTTGATATTATTGTTGCTGATAGTCGCTATTCTTTTATTGCAACGGTTATTGAGGCGGCAGTTAAAAAATCCGATCAGGTTAAAAGAAGTGTTTCAGACAAAATTGATAAAGTTGTACTAAATCGTGCCATTGGCATACCGATTTTTTTATTTGTCATGTATCTGATGTTTATGTTTACGATTAACATCGGGGGGGCTTTTGTTGATTTTTTTGATATCTTATTCGGTACGATTTTTGTCGATGGCTTTGGGGAACTATTAGCTAGTATTGGTTTATCAGGTGGTTGGATTACTTTCATTGCAGGCGGTATTGGAGGCGGCATTCAAATTGTTGCCACTTTTATTCCGATTATCTTTGGCTTATATCTATTTTTATCGTTTTTAGAAGATTCCGGCTATATGGCACGAGCAGCATTTGTAATGGATCGTTTTATGCGATTTATTGGACTACCGGGAAAGTCATTTGTACCAATGATTGTCGGCTTTGGCTGCAATGTACCAGCAATTATGGCAACACGAACTTTAGAAAATCAGCGAGATCGGATTTTAACCATTTTAATGAATCCATTTATGTCTTGCGGAGCGCGTTTACCAGTTTACGCCCTATTTGCAGCCGCCTTTTTTCCAGTTGGGGGACAAGATTTAGTTTTTGGTTTATATCTGCTTGGTATTGGAGTAGCAGTAATGACAGGGCTGATTATGAAAAATACCTTGCTCAAGGGAGAAACCTCCCCTTTCATTATGGAATTGCCACCTTATCATTTGCCCACCCTACAAGGTATTATCTTAAGAAGTTGGGAAAGATTAAAAACTTTTCTATTCCGAGCAGGAAAAGTTATTGTACCTATGGTAGTTATAATTAATTTCATGAATTCTTGGGGCGTAGATGGAACTTTCGGCAATGAGAACACTGATAAATCGGTACTCAGTGAAATTGGTCGCACTATTACGCCAGCATTTGAGCCAATGGGTTTGAATGAAGAAAATTGGCCAGCAACAGTAGGCATTTTTACAGGAGTCTTAGCTAAAGAAGTAGTTGTCGGCGCATTAGATGCAATTTATTCACAACTAGCAGCACAAGATTCAGGTATTCAAGTAGAACCAAAAGCTTTTGATTTTTGGGGCGGAATTAATGAAGCTTTTGCGACAATCCCAGCTAATTTAGCTGAAATTACTGATAGAATTCTTGATCCTATAGGTATAAATATTGGCGACATTAGTAATGCAGATGCTGCGGCAGCAGCACAAGAAGTAAGTAGCGGCACATTCGGCGCAATGCTTGCCCGCTTTGACGGTAAAATTGGAGCATTTGCATATTTGCTATTTATTTTATTGTATTTTCCTTGCGTAGCAGCAACAGCGGCGATTTATAGGGAAACAAATATGCGTTGGACAATCTTCGTCGCAGCATGGACAACAGGATTAGCTTATATGTTTGCAACAGTGTTTTATCAATTAGGCACTTTTGCACAACATCCAATGAGTTCAATAGCTTGGACAACTGGTTTATTAGGGGTATTTGCTATTACTATTTTTGGCTTGTATCTGTTAGGAGATCGGGAAAGACGGGTATTGAGTACAGCGTAGATTAGACCTCCGAGGTTTTAGAAACCTCGGAGGTCTTCGCAAGTAGATTAGACCTACTTGCGAAGACCTCCGAGG
>JALWSU010000425.1 GCA_026993485.1 Thiotrichaceae bacterium
TGTCGCCAATGCCATTGTTATAAATCAATCTAAACCTCCGAGGTTTTGAAAACCTCGGAGGTTTGTCGCCAATGCCATTGTTATAAATCAATCTAAACCTCCGAGGTTTTGAAAACCTCGGAGGTTTGTCGCCAATGCCATTGTTATAAATCAATCTAAACCTCCGAGGTTTTGAAAACCTCGGAGGTTTGTCGCCAAAATCTAATATCTAAGATCGCGGTACAAATTCCCCTTTCGGCCATAATGGGGCGGCAATAGCTTCACCTAGCTTAGCATTAATCAATCTTTCGCGGGCTTCTAATAATCTAGTTATTAAAGCCGGTTCTGCTGCTGCATAGGCGGCTTCATCTTCTTCTCGTTTTACCACTATACCTAAAAGTTCCGTAATGGCATTACCAACCGAATTTTGAGAGATCGTAACAATTAAACGACCTCTATCGTCACGATAAAGTAATTGTTTATAAGCAGGACGCCAACGGATTTCATTGGCAAATTGTGGGTCTTGGATGACTTGTTCTCTGAGATCACGAGCTATCCGTTGAAATTTACTGCTATCTAATAATACGTCAATCACTTGTTGAGGAAAATTAGCGTTTGTTGGGACTTTTGAATCTCCTGTAGAAACTAAAGAGAAGAATGTACGATAAAAGTCTAAAAAGCCCAATAAGACTTGTTCGTATTCATACCAAAAATATTGATCCTTGAGTTTTTCTATCCCTCCTTTTACTTCCCAACAAGGCAATCCTTGCGGATAACCTGTTAATTTAAGTGAGGATTCCTCGCTAGAAATCGGTAATAAGATTTGTAAATCTAAGATTTCTAAAAAATCGTGATAAATTCCGCTTAAATGGCGTAAAAATAAGCTATGATGTCCACTATCGGTTAAATTGGGATCATTGGGATCAGCTAATTTAGCCTGTTTTAAATCGGCCATTGGGAAAACCATAAAGTGGTTGTGAATCATGCGAATACTTGGCACGCCAGGCTTATTAAGTGGCCAAGTAGCATCTAAGCTGGCTTCACCGCAAAGAATGAGATGTTCTGCTGGATCAGGATAAGATTCTTGCATGTATTCAAACAAAATCCGGGTGATTTTATTCCAAACTTTCTTTTGCTGACGTGACATTTGGTCTCGTCGTACTGGTCGTCCCAATGGATCGAGAATGCGTTTGGAGGTGTCTAATATGACGGAAGTGTCAAATTCTATGCTATGCCCAATCAACTTGCGATACATGAGCAGGTTTTCAGGGGTGCGGAATAGGCCATTTTCTTCGGCTAAATTTTTTAAATTATTGGGACTATTGAAAAATTCTACTGGAGCCATGCCCTTTGGAATAGTAAGGGACATTTTAGGACGTGGAGTTACTATCTCTCTTGGTGCTTGTATCATAATGTTGATGCCTGTATTTATATTAACTAATTGATTTTATCGAATAATAGGAAATCACCGTATAATGAATATTAAATATGATAACCTACACCATATAAATTATCAAAACGATAAGTTGTATTTATTAGATCAACGTAAATTACCACAAGAACGAACTATAATAGAGCTAGAAACAGCCTTTGAGGTTGCACAAGCTATTAAGGATATGGTAGTACGCGGTGCGCCAGCAATTGGTATTACTGCTGCTTATGGTGTAGTGTTAGCAGCTAAAGCGGCTTATGCTATTGATCCTAATAATTGGCAAAGTGTTATTGACAATGACATGCAACTATTGGCTAAAGCGCGTCCAACTGCTGTCAATTTAGTTTGGGCTTTGGAGCGTATGAGGGGCGGTTTTGCTGAAATTGTGGGTAATCCAGTGCCAATTTTGTTAAAAGAGGCTCAGCAAATTCATGATGAGGATATTGCAGCTAATCATAAAATGGGCGATTTGGGGGCGGCATTATTACCATCAGATTGTCGGGTTTTGACGCATTGTAATGCTGGAGCCTTAGCAACAGGTGGCTATGGCACGGCTTTAGGAGTAATTCGTAGTGCTTATACGGCGGGCAAGTTAAGTAAAATTTATGCAGATGAAACTCGCCCTTGGTTGCAAGGCGCACGTTTAACCGCTTGGGAATTATTACAAGATAAGATAGCTGTAACCTTATTAGCTGATAGCGCAGCAGCAGCATTAATGCAGCAAAATCGGATAGATTGGGTAATTGTTGGAGCAGATCGGATTACAGCGAATGGCGACGTTGCGAATAAAATTGGGACATATAGTTTAGCAGTATTAGCGCGTCAACATGGAGTAAAATTTATGGTAGTTGCGCCAACTTCGACTATTGATATGAACTTAGACGTAGGCAATCAAATAGTAATTGAAGAGCGTGCAATGGCAGAAATTTTGACAATAGCTGGACAGCGTATTGGAGCAAGTGGAGCAACGGCGTGGAATCCCTCATTTGATGTTACTCCAGCGGCTTTAGTCGATGTGATCGTAACAGAAACAGGAGTAGTGGAGCAACCTAATAGGGATGGTTTATTGGCTTTGATGAGCTAAGGCTTAACTTAAATGTCTGAACCTTGATTTTTAGGATTTATAGGATTTACCTGATTTTTGAAATCATTTTTTATAATCTAGGACTTCGGCTGTGCGTAAATCCTATAAACTTTTAAATCCTAAAAATCAAAGTTCAGACAAAAAGGATAAAAAAACCAGTTCGGCTAAATAGAATTTTGCCTTATCCATTCTTAAAACTAATCCGTGTAGTTATTTACTCTCGTTCCCAACGCTGGAGCGCGAGAGTGCGTAACATCAGTTAATAATTCGTGATTATGATACCAGTTTCCTTAATTGCTTGTTCCAATAGTTCAGCTACTCCTTTTAGTTTTGCTCCTTTTTGAAGATAATCATAATCAAGAGTTTATGTTTGTACTTTGAAAACGCCTAATATATCATTCCACTGTCGTTCGGAGGTTTTTCCACCCAATTGAAACCAATGTAGTTTCTGAATTATAATGTCTTCTGCACTGGAGACAAAAAACACTGATTGAGAATCTTCTGAAGCTTGATATGGCTGTCTGCGGTTCATTTCATCTTGAGAAG
>JALWSU010000426.1 GCA_026993485.1 Thiotrichaceae bacterium
CCCCTATATCATTGTTTGTAGGGGCAATCCCTTGTGGTTGCCCTCCCTTGTGGTTGCCCTGTGAGGCTTAATGGCATTGACGTTCCAGCGCAAAATCAAACCAATCTTACAGTTTCCATTGTCTGAACCTTGATTACAAAGGATTATAAGGATTGTCAGGATTGTTTAATGAATCGGTTCTAAGCTCCAACATTCCTGTAAATCCTTTTAATCCCTTAAAATCAAGGTTCAGACAATGGGTGCAAATTATTTGGCACTCCTACGAGGTTTTATAAACCTCGTAGGTTTGCCCATTTTGTAAGTCCTACCACAGCTGGGCTAAAATTTTCCAAACCCTTAAACAAACAAAACCATCATGTCAATTTCAACATTCATAAAAACTGGACTTAGCATCCTATTAGATAATCCCATTGTTGTCGAGGGCGCGCAAAAAAAAGCCATCGAGATTATCAAAACTCATTTTACCTATTCAGCTGATGAAATTTTTCAAGCCTATCAAGATAGTTACGCTTATTCTATCACGGCTATTATTGCTGGCTTAGCTGCTCCTGATAAAAATTTATTAGCTATCGTTAAAAAAGTTTTATATGCCAAAGTTACCCGCAAGTTTGCTGAGCCTATTGAGCGTAAGTATTTTCAAGCGTTTGCTAAACAACGTGGAGTTCAAGATTTATCCGCTTTACGTAAGCAACTTATTGATGAACTACAGAAAATTGCTAAGGTTACTTTTTTTCAAGTTGAAAGTGAGGTGGATTTATCTGCTCTGATTAATTACCAAGCTTCTGATAATCTTACCCAACTCATTTTAGAAAAAATTAGTCTCTTGGATGAGACTTTGGCTGATTTTCTCCGCTATGAGGATTTGTTGGGTAAAGCTATGTTATTCTTTTTTCGAGAATTAATGCGGAAAGATGATAGGCTTTATAAAACTCAGGCGGCTTTGCAGCGGGAAAGTTTGTGTGTAGAAGTCAAAAATCTTCAAGCAAGTATCGAGGCGGCTAAAACTAATCTTAATCAAGCTATTGAGGATAATTCTGATAATCTGGTTGAAATTGCTAAAGAAGTTAAATATTTACGTCATGCTCAAGCTACTTGGGATGTTCGTTGTCAAGTTTTAATTAATTTTCCGGCGTGGCAAAATTTAGTTAGTCAGAAACTCGAAACTTTGCTGGGTGGAATTGAACAAATTGATGTCAAACTTGATGAAGTTCATGTAGATGTTAAAACTAATAGTTCTAAGCTTGATAAGCTGATTGAGATGCTCTCTATTGTAATGCAAGGGCAAAATTTATCTACTCGTTTGAAACCTAGTGATGAGTTTACTCAGCACAATAGCCAGAGTTTGAAATTGATTCAACAAGCTGCGGCTGAGTTTAAGTTGTTGCCAAAAAATAATCCTAATTATAGTCAAGTTTCGATGATGCTTGGTAGTGCTTTGTCTTCGACTGGGGAGTTGAAACAGGCTGAACGTTTGTTTAATGAGGTTTTGGAGAAAAGTTCGGTTAAGGCTGAAAGGGCTTTGGCGCATTTTAATTTGTTTCAGGTGCAATTGCGTAATAAGGATTACGTTGCGGCGGTGAAGAATTTACAACAAGCTATTAAGTTAGAGCCGCAAAATTACACTTTACACGATAATCTCAAATATCCTTTAGAACGTTTATTGGGCGCGGGTGGAATGGGTTGCGTGTTTTTGTGTAAAAATCGCAATCGTTTGATTCCGCTACAAAAAGTCGTGGTTAAATGTTTTTGGGAAAATCTAAAAGGTAGTATTGAGGAGGTTTTTAAAGAACCTTTTGCTATGCGTGAGATTGCTGGGGATTATATTCCGGAGCCGTTAGATTTTGGTTATGTGGATTATTTTGCTCAAAGTCGTGCCTTTTTTGTTACTGAATATATTGATGGGGCGATAGATGGTGAGGCGTGGTTGGAAAAATATGGCAAAATGGAGTTAAAAACGGCTTTAGATGTTGGTTTGCAAATTGCGAAAGGTTTAGTGAAAGCACATGAAAATGGGATTTTTCATTTGGATTTGAAGCCAGCCAATATTTTGTTAAAACCAACAGATAGTGGGATTGTGGTAAAAATTATTGATTTTGGTTTATCCAGTGTTGCGCCGTCTTTGGAATCGGAAATTTCTACTCAGCCAAAGAGTTTAACGGTTTTTGGGCAAGCGGTGTTTGGTACTTATGATTATGCGCCACCTGAGCAACTGGGGGTGGTGAGCCGAGTGAGTTCTAAAAGTGATGTGTATGCTTTTGGGGCGACTTTGTATCGGTTTTTGACTGGTTTAAATCCGCGACGCTTTTCGGAGCGGAAATTGCCTAAAGTTCCCGCGTTGCGTGAGTTATTATTTGATTGTGTTGAGGAAAATCCTTTGGAACGTCCTAGTTCTGTGGAAGTGTTAAGGCAGTTGGAGGAGATAGCTGATAGTTCTAGTCAAAGTGGTAATTTTTTCCAGTTCGAGGTTGTTTCTGTAAATGCTCAAGGAGAAATCGTCAATCGTACTAAAAAACAGGCTAACTATGAGACTGAAATTTTACCTAATAGTGTAACTTTGGATATGGTGTCTATTCTGGGTGGCACTTTTATTATGGGTTCGCCTGAATCTGAGAAAGGTAGATTTTATGATGAAAGTCCACAACACGAGGTAGAAATCAGCCCTTTTTATATGGGTAAATATCCAGTTACACAGGCGCAATGGCAGGCGGTTATGGGAAATAATCCATCTGATTTTAAAGGTGAAAATCGCCCAGTTGAATGTGTTTCATGGGATGATGCGGTGGAATTTTGCCAGAAATTGTCTAAATTGACGGGGAAAAATTATCGCTTACCTACTGAGGCGGAGTGGGAATATGCTTGTCGTGCTGGTACGACTACGCCGTTTTATTTTGGGGAGACTATTACGCCTGATTTGGTTAATTATAATGGTAATTATCCTTATGGCGATGCGCCAAAGGGGGTTTATCGTGAGGAAACTACGGATGTAGGTAGTTTTCCACCTAATGCTTTTGGTTTGTATGATATGCATGGC
>JALWSU010000427.1 GCA_026993485.1 Thiotrichaceae bacterium
GATTTAATTGCGTTTCCTCCTGAAACGCTTCAGGGGGCCAAGGGATTGCCCCTACAAACAATGATGTAGGGGCAATCCCTTGTGGTTGCCCTTGTGTATAAGAGAGTGCGCTGGAGCGTGGGAGCGAGGAACAATCTATATATAACTTTAATGTAAATTAAGGGAATGTGCTTCTTAAAACGGTCATTGCTACATTAGGAACCTAAAGAAATAAGCAATCTTCCACATAAATGGAACCTCAATCTTTTTTTGTTCATGTATATCAATACAATCAGAAGAATTATATATGCCAGAGTATATAATCAATTGCCCTTTTAGTTTCATATCATAAAGCCTATAATCTTCTTTTATTTCATCTCTCAAAAACACAATCCTGCGAGCAAAATCTTTAATATTATTTTCATTTATATATTTTGTCATCTTTCTTGAGATATTCATTATGGCTACTTTTTTACCAAGATTGACCGCAGCCATTTGACACTCTAAAAATGTTTTTAACTTCATATCCTCCCTAACACTACCACAAGAAGATAAGGAAAATAATAAAAACACAAATACTATTACCTTATTTGCAAATCTAAATTCCATATTTTTATAACCCTTTATTGACAATACCTCAGACAGTTTGCAAGAGTTTTTATCGTTCCCACGCTGGTGGAGCGTGGGAGCAAGGAAAAATGCGAAGCTTGAATGGCCTTTTGAGGGTGGTTGTGGAATCGAGGGCAACAAAAACACGTTACCCACGCTACTTGGTTTATGCATACCTACTTAATCAATCATTTTCTTTCCCACTTTATAACCAGCAGTTGTACCGCTAGCCAACCCTACTAAGAATCCTATGCCAGCACCCACTGGACCACCAACTACAAAACCTATTGCTGCTCCAGATGAACCTCCACCTAAAGCACCAGCACTAGCACTAGTGACTGTAACTGTGGTTTTAATAGCCACATCACTGATACTCTTATCATTAGTCTTATCATTAGTAGAGACATCTTTTGATGTTCTCTTCGCAATTTCTTTTGACATTTTTGTTCTCCAATTTAAAAATCCTAATCCCTGTTACCACGCACCAGCGTAGCTTTATGAAAGCGTGCGTGGTAACGAGAAATAATGTTGAGCACATCAGCTAAACTTACCGTGTACGGTGCTATTTTTTATTTCTCTGCATTTTTTCTCCGTGATCTTTAACAGACTTTGCAGCATCCATTGGATGTTTGCCATCTTTTATAACTTTGATTGTTTCGTCAAAACCTTTCTTTGCCATTTCTTTCGCTTCATCCAATACAGACATTTGTTACCTCCAGAAATTAAGTTGTTAAATAAAAGTCTTTAACCTAAAAACTGGCTCATACTTAAATTGGACTATTAATTATCATTTCTTTTGATTATTATAATAAAAAAAGTTCTATTATATATATGAGCCACTATTAAATTAAGGTGGCACACAGTTTAACAAATCAAAAAATTACCACAACCAACTAAAACTGGTGATTTCCACAGTGAGGATATGTATTTATGAAAGTACATGAAAAAATTAAGTTTATGCGGGAGTCAAAAGGTTGGACACAAGAGGAAATGGCTGATAAATTAGAGTTATCTGTTAATGGCTATGCCAATATTGAACGGGGTGAAACTGATGTGCAAATTTCTCGGCTGGAAAAAATTGCTGAGGCTTTTGGAATCGGATTATTAGAATTACTTAATTTTGGTGAAAGGAATGTTTTTTATTTGGCTGGTGAGAATAACCATTTTATTAAAAATTATTTACAATCAACTGATTCTTCAAATGAAAAAACTGAACTTGAACATGAATTAGAAACAGCACAATTAATTATTGAACAGCGAGAAAAAGAAATTGATTATTTAAAACAACAGGTGAGTGATCTTAGAAAAATAAATAGCATGTTAAACAAACAACTAGAAAAATAATAAATATCAGTTATTTCTCGTTCCCACGCTCCAGCGTCACTGCCATGAATGGATTGCCCCTACATAAGATAATGGTTTGTAGGGGCAATCGGTTGCCCTCTTAACGGCATTGACTCATAGAATCCAAGCCTAGCGATTCTAACTCGGCAACCATCGGAAAGGTTTCCGCTGGGTTTGCAAACTTGAGATGTTTTTGTAAGACGCTTAATAGTTCGCCTGTTATTTTGTCAATTAGTGTTTGTGCCAGGTTTTCTTTTTAGTCTTTCATTTCTCTCATTTTTTCTCTGACTTTTTGCAAGAAAAATCGGACACCTTCTCTGTAATCGTCAGGAATGTTACTCGCAGTCACATTTTTTTCACTACCATCATGGCAATGTTTTGGAAAAGTAGATACAAAATTCCATTGTTCATGTGGTGCATTATCGTGCTTATAAATTTCAAAAGAATGCCAATGATAGAAATACCGCCCATCAAGTGTTAACCAAATATCTATGAAAGAGTTATCAATCAAGGAAATTCTAATCTTTTGGGCACGATGTGTCGGTGTAAAAATGATATTGGCAACGACAACAATATCTGCAAATTCATTTTCAGCAATGAAAACCAGCTCTTTATAAACTGCCAATATCATCTTGAATACCTTGAATTTCTGTTTCTAAGTTTTTTAGATCAATCAAGTCTTCCCATGAAGGATGTTCAACTAAGATACCTTGTTTAATTTTTTCTTCTAATTCAGTAACATTTGTTACTGTATATCTTGATAGAATTTCAAATCTTTCATTCATTAATTCTTGTTTACGAGTTAATAAATAGGATTTTAGACTGTCTCGCAATAATTGTTCATAAAAAATAACGAATTTTTGTGCGATATTTTCATAAGTTTTTCTTATGGGTATTTTATTTCTTGTCATAACGTCCATAACAATGCCTCATCAGATAATGCCTGCTTGGCAGTGCGCTCCAGCGTGGGAGGAACAATTATAATGAGTAATTGGATTAGCCAATCAAAATTAGTAAACAGCCATTACTCAGTTAGTTCTCTTTTAATTCGCTGAAATTCACCTATTTGGGAAA
>JALWSU010000428.1 GCA_026993485.1 Thiotrichaceae bacterium
GTTAATAATTTATATAAAAATCTGCGGATAAAAAAGTTTAAAACTCGTGATGAACAAGAGGTTGCTGGCTATTTGGAAACTTTGGCTTTGGTATTTAATAATTATGCTGATATTCCAATTAAAGAATCATCAATTCTTTATTTACACCAGAATATGTTGAAGTATAGTGACAAAGATTCACGTCACAAAGGACAATATAAGTTAGGTTCAAATCGGGTTGAGGCAAAAGATCAAAGTGGTAATATTATTGGTGTCATTTTTGAGCCAACTCCACCGCATTTAGTGTCTAAAGAAATGCAAGAATTGTTAGACTGGTATGCGTGGGCAAAAGCTGAAACTAACAAACATCCACTAATTTTAGCCGCTAATTTTATCTTTGAATACCTTGCTATTCATCCGTTTCAAGATGGTAATGGTAGAACTAGTCGATTGTTGACTAATTTGATACTGCTGCAAGAAGGTTATCATTTCGCAGCAACAGTATCACACGAGCGGTTAGTGGAATTAAATAAGGTAGATTATTATCTGGCACTGAATAGAACCCAAGCGAGTTGGAAAACGGATTCAGAAGATATAGTTCCATTTTTGTTATTCTTTTTAAAAATAGTGCAGCTCCAAGCCGAACAGGCTATAAAACTTATTGAACAAGATAATTTTGAGTATTTATTATCAGAAAAACAATTAGCTTTGTGGCAATGGGCTTGTGATTTTTCACCAAAACACTTTAGCCGTTCTGATGCGATTAAAGCATTGGGATTTCCAGCTAGAACTATTGAAGCTAGTATTAAAAAGTTATTGAATTTAAACAAGTTAGAGCGTATTGGACAAGGACGTGCCACTAAATATAGGGTGTGTAAATAACTGATGTATGTAGTGCAAGCTAAGCTTGCACTCCGATTGCTCATCGAATACTAAACTCTTCCAAGCATCTTCTCTAACTGGCTTGGGTTTAAAACCTGTTTTAATTCGGATGTTGTGAATGCAGTTTTTTGTGTTGTATTTTCAGTATCTTGACTCGTAACAGGAATAATACCAGCTTGATTAAGCTCAATCCAAATGTTAGTCCAAACTCTTTTTAATACTCGGAACTTGTTTTCATAATTTTCCGTCTTAAAAAAAATCACATAGTTAGCTACAAATTCATTATTGACGTTCCCAATTTTGAGATTTTCTAGCCAAATACCGGGTTTAACCGTTTTTATAATGCCTTGCTCTACAGATAGAACCGCATTTAGAAGAACATCATAGACTTTTCTAGGATCATGCTTTGGCTCAATCGGTACTCTAACCAGTAACCAGTATTGATCATCAGGATAACTAAAATTGTGGATGTTAGAAGTAGATATCGTACTATTGGGAATACTTAATATGTACTCCCTTCGGGTTTTTATTTTAGTAACTCGCCAATTGATATTAACAACTTTACCTTCATCAAAGTCGCCTATTTTTACCCAGTCACCAATGCGAAGCGAACGGTCAATATTCAGCGCAATGCCAGAGAAAATATTTGATAAATTCATTTGAATCGCTAAACCAATAATTATAGTAACCACACCAGAGGTTGCTAATAAGCTAGTAATCGGTTTTGCAAATACAAAAGCCAGAACCCCAAATAAGGCTAAAGTATAAATAAGTAAAGCTGTTACAAACCGCATTAAATTTGGAATAGTACGCCCAGTTGTCTCCTCTAATTGCAACCATAAAAAACGTTCTACCGCCATGTTGACCAATATAGCTGGTATTACCCACCATAACACTTCAAATATTTTGATAACAATTTCTAGCGGAATTGTTTTAAAATCTTTTATAATCCAGCGGATTACGAAAATTTCAGTTGATATAAGTAACAAAAAGAGGAAAAAAACCTGAAAAATCCAAAGAGACTTTAAGCGTTTAACAGTCTTATCTTTATAACTCCATAAAATCATTAGCAATGTCATAACACCACTAAAAATCAAGAATCCAAATACGAATTGATCAGGAACTATAGCATAATAAGCATAAGCATTACTGCTAATCAAAGCCTCAGCATTGAATGTTGAGTATTCAATCGTATTTCTAGGTACAAGGTATTTAGGATTGCCTAAAATTCTCCGTTTGAAAATTCCCTGAAAAATCTGGACTTTCTCAAGTGTCCAGTCATCTAATGAACTCCTTTCTTGAAGTTTTTTCAGTCTATCTAATAAAGACTTGGTATCAGTCAATTCCATACCCAAAAAATCTATCACATAAATCAGGTGGTTTCGATCTAAATCACGATGACGGAAATTAACCCCCAGTAACTGCTGAATTAAAGAAATTCTTTGTTTTGAAGAAGAAGAATATAAATTTCCCTTAAAACGGCCCTTGACTCTATAAAGTCGGTAAATTTCTTTGTCAAAAGTTTCTTCAATAAGAGGTTTACCTAATTGAATTGGATTCACGGCATTTAAAAACTGAATCTGTTGAGGATTTATAGCTCCCTGAAATCGAAACCAAAGATAAAAATCCAATGTATAAGTAACGGTTTTGGGATCAAAATTGCTCATACTGTTCAATTGCATTCCAGTATAAACTACATCAGTTTTATACATATATTGCTTATCAATCAATAAAATCCGTCCTTTTTCACTGGCTAAATCAAGCGGAGCAATTTTATCAGGTGAATGAGGCATGATTTGTAGCTGGGTGAAAGTGGAAATTAGGTAATCATTTTTATAAACGCCCATCGAAACTGGTTTAACTACATCTCCATTCTCATCAAAATAATTTAATCCCGTAGTTCCTGTTACCGCATGTTCTGGCGTATTAAATTGATTTAGGAGAACATTATGGATTTTTTTTCTATCGGCTACTAAAGTTTCTGGTTGGTTTAGAATTTTAGCTTGTTTGATCGCCTCAACCAGCACCTTAGCCGCATCTACCGCATAAAAAGCGTGCCAAGGCGGTTTATCTTGATATTGTTTTTGATAAAGCGTATTGAATGCGTAAGCTTGTTTATTAGC
>JALWSU010000429.1 GCA_026993485.1 Thiotrichaceae bacterium
ATTTATAGTATCAATGGATATGTTGTCGATCTCAGTCATAAAACCACTACCTTTTTGGTAATACTGATAATTTCCGCTTCCATAAACATGCTCTTAAACTTTCTTTTGATTCCTATTATTGGTTTACAAGGTGCCGCACTGTCAACATTTGTCGCATATTTAATTCAAGCAGTTGTAATATACTTTCTGGCTCAGAAGTTAGCTGGTTTTAAAATAGATATTGATTACCAGTTTATTTTTATTTGTGTTCTCGCTTCTGCCATCATGCTGACAGTGATTAATCTGATAAAAATTGATTATGCAATAGCTCGTGTTGCGATTTCTGTTATGATTGGCGTCATCATATATCTGGGCTTAACCTATTTATTTGTTTGGAAAAATAAACCATACGGCCTGCGCTCATTATTTAGTTAAAAAGTATTCAGAGGAAAATAACTTGACTGAAATCAAAAAATCAATCACCTTCTTTTATACAGACGCTGCTGAAAAGCAAACGGTAGAACCGCTCGTTAATGAAGCTAACAAACGAGGATATAAAGTTAAACTAACCAGTAATATTTTAGAAAAAGCTGAAATTGGCGTGTATTGCCAGCATTCTTGTTTTCCTGAAAATTCCAAATTTTCTATCATTATGTTGCATGATCTTGGACAAGGACATCCTCGCTGGCCAAATATGTGGATTCTTGAACCATGGGATAAATTTGATATAGGTATTTTACCTGGAAAAACTTGGTCACAACGCTGGCAGCTATGTTCCGCACATCCTTATACTAGGCCAAGAATTGGTGTATTTGAACTAGGTTGGCCAAAAGCAGATATTCTGTTTAAGGACGGAAAACTAAACCAACCAGAAACACAAAACCAGGAAGCCTTAACCTTAAAAGAACGCTTAAATTTACCACATCCACATACAATATTATATGCGCCATCATGGGAAAATGATGGTAAGCAAGATGAGTTTGTGCAAAGCTTAAAAGAACTGCCAGTTAATTTGCTTTTAAAACAGGCACATTATTCTGAGTATTTTGCGGAAATAAAAAATAATATCAAAAAAATGAATGAATTACATTCTAATTACAAAGAAAATGTACATATTATTAATCCTGATATCAATATCATGCTTTGCTTGGAACTTGCTGATATTATCGTTTCCGATGAATCAAATGTCTTATTTGAAGGCTTATTGCTAAATGTTCCTGGTATTGCTGTAACAGATTGGACCATACCTGATTGTTCACCACCACGGTTAGCGAATGCTTGTTATGAATTTGTGATCAAAACTAAAAAAGCAAACTTATCAAACACAGTTGAAAAGGTTTTAAATTCTTTAGAAAGCTATAAAAAGCAGTTAGAAATAGAAAAAAATAATTATTTTAGTTATTTAGGTGTGAGTTCTGCTCGTATTATGGATTTAATTGATAGCTATGTTAGCCATCAATCGTTTGAGATTGAACCAGTGCAGTCAACTCATAAGATTCAAAAAGTGCCTTTAAAATTCCAGTTAAAGAGGTACTGGTATGAAAAAACCATGAAGCTAAAAATGAAATTTCCGGTGATGGGACGAACCAAACGATGGCTGTATAGACAAAAATCAAAATTAATCCCTAAAGAATGATTAACATGATTAATAAAATTAATAAAAAAATTTATTCACCTATCATTATTATAGGTATGCATCGTTCTGGAACGACAATGATTACCCGAATGTTAGAACAATTGGGACTATTTGTCGGCAATAAAAAAGAAGACAATAATGAAGCTATATTCTTTTTTGAATTAAATGATTGGATGTTACGACAATCTGGAGGAAATTGGGATAATCTAGCATCCGTTCGTTATTTGCTTGAGAACCAAGAAATAAGAAATTTGGTAATTGATTATCTTCAAATAATACTAAAAAGTCCTTGGTTTATTAACTATTTAGGATGGAAAAATTATCTCCGCTACCGGAGTCCCCATAAGATAAGTATTCCTTGGGGTTGGAAAGACCCACGCAATACTTTTTTGCTTCCTATTTGGTTAGATATTTTTCCCAACGCCAAAGTCATTCATATTTACAGAAACGGGGTTGATGTAGCAAATAGTCTTAAAGTACGGGCAGAAAAAGAGTTGCGTGAATCAGTGAAAAAACATTTTCGGCGCAAAATACTCTATTGGTTGTATAAGAAAAAACATGGATTTGTCGATTCACCCAAGGTATTTCACTTAGAATCTGGAATAAAATTATGGGAAATATATATGGAAAAGGCTTTTTCCTATAACTCGAAACTGGGTAAAAATGCTTTACATATCAAATATGAAGATTTTTTATTAAATCCATTGGATGGATTACAAGTTTTAGTTGAGTTTTGCGACCTAAAAGCAGACACTGAGCAACTGAAAACAGTTGCAGCTCAAGTAAAAACAGGGCGAGCCTATGCTTTTAGTAAAAATTCACAACTTGAAAAATTATCTCAAAATTTTCGAGTTACTTTGAGTAAATTTGGGTATTGATAGGAGTATAATTACTTTCTTTGATTTGAAATTAGGAAATGGCATAAATGCAACCAAAAATCTATATAATTATTTTAAACTACAATAATTGGGCGGATACGATCAATTGTTTAGAGAGTGTATTAAGGAATAATTATTTAAATTATCACTGCATAGTGGTAGATAATAACTCTCCAAATAATTCTATGAAATATCTAAAAGCTTGGGCTGAAGGAAAACTTAATGTTTGGAATCCGGTTAATTGTGCTTTAAAAAATTTATATTTTCCGCCAGTAAAAAAGCCAGTAGATTATGTTTTTTATACTCAAGAAGAAGCATTAAACGAAAAAGCATTTAATCAAGAAACAGATGGAAAATCAAATAATTCGATTATATTAATTCAATCTGGTGAAAATAAAGGATTTGCTGCTGGTAATAATATTGGAATTAAATATGCCATTAAAAAAAATGATTTTGAATATATTTGGTTATTAAATAATGGTAC
>JALWSU010000430.1 GCA_026993485.1 Thiotrichaceae bacterium
CCTCCGAGGTTTCCAAAACCTCGGAGGTTTTAAGTCAATGTAAAAACTAAACCTCCGAGGTTTCCAAAACCTTGGAGGTTTTAAGTCAATTGATTTTAAACCGTCTCCTCAATTTTCTTAGTAATTACCCATTGTTGAGAAATCGACAAGATATTATTAACTACCCAATAAAGCACCAAACCAGACGGGAAAAAAGCAAAAAACACTGTAAATACAAAAGGTAAAGCCATCATCACCTTTTTTTGGATCGGATCAATTGGGGCTGGATTTAAATGATGTTGCAAAAACATCGTCACACCCATAATAACTGGTAGCACATAATATGGATCTGGTGTTGATAAATCTTTGATCCACCAAATAAAAGGGGCTTGCCGCAATTCCACGCTTTCCAATAATACCCAATAAAGTGCAATAAAAACCGGGATTTGAACTAATATTGGTAAACAACCTCCCAATGGATTGATTTTCTCCTTTTTATACATTTCCATCATTGCCTGATTCAAGCGAGCCTTATCATCGCCATAACGCTCCTTGAGTGCAGCTAAGCGCGGTTGCAAGCGGCGCATTTTTGCCATTGATTTGTAACTTGTAGCAGAAAGATGGAAAAAAGCTAGTTTAATCAGTATGGTTATAATAATAATCGCCCAACCCCAGTTTCCCAACCATTTATGAATCATTTTCATCATCCAAAACACTGGTTGTGCAATAAACCAGAGCCAGCCATAATCTACAGTTAGTTCCAGTCCAGGGGCTAATTCGCCTAGTTTATCTTGTATTTTCGGTCCAGCATATAAGATGATATTGAAAGTTTTTTGTTGCTGAGGTGCAATTGTTTCTCGTGGCCCCTTCACTCTCAGCGCATAACGTCCTCCTGAAAATACAGCAGTTTCATATTCATATAACTGATCAGGATTAGGTATCCATGCAGCTACAAAATAATGCTGAAGCATAGCTGCCCAGCCGCCTTTCCAAGGCGCACGATTTTCTTTATTGAAACTCCCATCCTGCATGTCATCAAAGGAAATTTTCTCATAACGCTCATCGGGACTCGAAATCGCACCACCCATATAAGTATAAAGAAAACGAGAGCCTCCTAAATTAGCTTTAGTGCGTTGAAATTGTCCATATAATTGCCCTTGCCAGTTCTTTTGAGAATCATTGGTAACAATATATTTAACCCCAATTTCATAACTACCTTTATAAAAAGTATAAATTTTCGTGACTTTTATACCTTCAGAATTTTGCCAAGTTAATTTTACATCTAAAGAATCACCATTCAACTTATAATGGCTTTTTTCACTTTTATAAACATCCAAATGTGTTGGCGCACCTTGCTTAGAGACTAAACCAGATTGTGCCACAAATAAATTTGGCAATTCATCATTCATCAAAATCATAGGCTCATCAGGCTTATCTACTGAAACTGGATACTTAGGTAAATAAATTCGCCGAACATCACCGCCCATAGTATCAAGTTCCAGCTTGAAAACATCAGTTTCAACAAAAATCCGTGAATTGCTCGCTAAAGGATGTTTATTTTGCGTAATCGATTGCTCAATAGAAGCAGCCTTGCTAGTAGTGGGAACTTCTTCAGATGCTGAGCTTGAAACTGAAGGCACTGTTGTGCTATCTGAAGTTTGGCTAGGAGCAGTGGTGCTAGTACTTGCCACCTTTGGCTGCTTAGGCCCATAATCTTCTTGCCATGCCTGATACATCAATAATAATATAAAAATCAAAGAAATAATCAATATCAATCTAACATTATCCACGTTTATTGCTTTTCCTTTTTTCTGGAACAGGGTCAAATCCACCGGGGTGCCACGGGTGACAACGAAATATTCGTTTCACTGCTAATATAAGTCCATATAGCGCACCATGTGTTTTAATGGCAATCAGTGCATATTCAGAGCAGCTCGGATGGAATCGACAATGCGGTCCCAATAATGGGCTGATAAATAGCTGATAGCCGCGTATTAATAAAATTAAGATTTTTTGCATCGACTTAATATTTGTTGCCAATGCCTTGCTAATGAAACTAGTAAGGTCTGATTGTTTGCATGAGCGACCCCAGTTCTTGCCAAAACTACGCAATCTAAGCCTGATAATGCTGACTGATTATGTCGAAAAGATTCACGAATCAAACGTTTAACGCGATTTCTCCCCACTGCCAGTTTAATTCGTTTTTTACTAATCGCCAATCCTAAACGTGCGAAATCCTGTCCATTATGTCTTGCCAAGACAACTAAATAATTATCTGAGGATTTGCAAGCCTGTTCAAAAACAGCTTTATAATCAGAAGCTTTTAACATGCGTTGTTGTCGTGTCAATCGGTAGGGGGCACTCATAATTTATTATGCGCTTAGTTTGGTACGCCCTTTGGCTCGACGTGCGTTAATAATTTTGCGCCCACTCTTAGTTTGCATACGAGCACGAAAACCATGACGACGCTTGCGTACTAATTTACTGGGTTGATATGTTCTTTTCATTATAGATTTTCCTTAAAATGATGAATAAGTGAATCAGTGAATAAAAAATAAATCAAAAAACTGAGCATCCTATTGCTTTATTCAATGATTTGTCAAGAATTTATATATATAATATAAGTAAACAAAAGTTTTTTTAACATTTTGAAGATAAATTGGAGTCCAAAGCTTTAGCTTTAGACCGTCCAAAGCTAAAGCTTTGGACTCCAAAAATGTTAAAATATTTATAACAATAGTTCGGATAGTTTTTACAACTTTTTGATTTTTATCTAAAACTTTCTTTGTCATTTCGACGCGAGGAGAAATATTAACAGCTTGATAATTCAAGATTTATCAAGATTTCTCCTTACGTCGAAACCTAAATGACAAGCTTAAAAAACTGTCCGAACTATTGGTATAAAATTTTATTTATTTAAATAATAGCAAAAGATGCTTTATTAGCATATTTAATTTTATTATAATAATCTAAATTTACCTACAACTATAGAC
>JALWSU010000431.1 GCA_026993485.1 Thiotrichaceae bacterium
GGTATTTGTTGGTAATGTATTCAAAAAACCTCTGAGGTTTTAAAAACCTCAGAGGTTTCGACCAAATTAGAAAAACATTTTGTTCAATGCCAGAAAAAATTAAAGAAAAATTTGAATGGGAACGCCCCGATCAACGCCTTCATCACCGTGTTTCAGCGCCAATTAAAGTTAAAATCAACGGCGAAAACTACAAGACTGAAAATTGGAGTATTGGTGGATTCAAGCTAGTTAATTTTTCTCATGAAATGAATCCAGGGGAACGCTTTAAAGTAGGTATTGCTATTCCTTTCATAGACCTCAAAATTCAATTTGAAACCGAAGCTGAAGTTATTGAACAGAATAGCGAGGAATCAATACTCCGCGCCAAATTTGTAGATTTAGATGAGCGGCACAAAGAATTATTAGAATATTTTGTCCAATGCCTCATTACTGGAGAAATGGCTGCTATTGAAGACACGATTAAACGAGTTGATTTTCCTATTACACCTGTTTCTGATTTGCCCAATGTCAACCCAAAAGAGCAAGTGCCATTTTGGCGCAGAACAATCAAAAGTCTTGCTATTAGTTTAGCTTACTTAATGCTTGGTGGAGCATTACTCGCCTATGTTCTCTCCACTCTTTACAGCCATTTTTTTCTCTTAGTTATAGACTCTGCTGTTATCAGTGAGCCCCTAGAAGTAGTACAAGCACCGATTTCAGGTATTTTAGATAAAATCTATGTTGAAGTTGGTAGTAAAATTCAGGCTGGAAAACCCTTATTGCGACTCCAAAATAGTGGGCTTTTAGAAGTTGTTGAATTTTTACAAAATAAAGTAGATGATGCCAAATTAAATCTAGCTGAAAAACAAAAGCTTTTGGCAGCAGAAAAGAAACAATTACAGCTTTACAAAAAAATTGGTAATGCTTTGCTCAAAGCTGAAAAAGCCAAAATTAAGGAAATTGAAACAAAAATAGAATTTGCCAAAACACAATGGAATCGTTTGCGCCACTTGCAAACCAAGGGTGCGGTTAGTCAATTGAAGCGGGAAGAAGCTGAATATACTTATAAACTGGCATTAGAAGAGCTAAAAGTAGCCAAATCAAAATATAAAGTTGCATCTGAAGGCTTATCAGCGATTAAAATTGGTAGGTTTTTTAGCCGTGGACAACTTGAAGGTAAAGTACCTGAACTAGAAACTGCTGTATTCGTTGCTAAACGCCGTCTCGAATTGGAACGGCAAAAATTGACCGCAGCAAGAACCCATATTAAAAAACTAATTTTTATGGCACCTTTTAATGGACGCTTGGTTAAAGTTTTGAAATCTACTGGTAATACTGTAAAAGAAGGTGAACCATTAGTTTTAATTGAACGTTTTGATGAACGAGTTATTGATGCTTATTTGACACAAGAAGAAGTGACTCAGGTTAAACTTGATAGTAAAGAAAAAGCCTATATTCCCGCATTGGATCGCTTTCAAATGGTGCGAGTGGATAAAATTGATCGCACTACAGGTTTTATTGATGAGATTCACTCACGTTTTCATTGGCGTGGCCCTCGTGAACGTAGTGCTTATGTCAAATTAGTTATAGAAGGCATGGAAGCGGAAGAAATTAGAAAAACATTTCCTGCTGGTACGCCAGTTGTCATTTATTTCCATAAAACTTGGGCGAATGAATGGTGGCATAATGTTAAAAATATTTATGAAGATTGGGGTATAGGTAATAATACTTGCTCATCAGTTTTATGGCCATCAAACAGCTTTTTATTTTCCGCACCTGATGAAGTTTTAACTGAGGATTTACGTCGCCGTATTACGCAACAAGCTGATAAAGCTTTAAACTTTCCCCCAGCTCCAGTTCCTAAATTACACAGTGCTGGCGTAAAAAATAAGAAAGATCCGCAATTACTGGCTTCACGACGCGCTTTTAAAGATGCCGATCATGCGGCGATACTGGCATTAGCTTACAGCTTAACTGGCAGTGCTGCCTATTTAGATCATGCTAAGCAGATTTTATTGAGTTGGGCTGAAATTAATCAACCAACAGGACATCCTATTGATGAGACGAGATTAGATGGATTATTATGGGCTTATGATTTATTGAAATGCCATTTTAATTCCAAAGAAACGGCTAAATTCAAAAGCTGGTTACAAAACTTACAGGATAAAAAACGGGCTTGGAAATTTGGTCGCCTCACTAAACGAAATAATCATTATACTCACCAACTGAAAATGTTGTTATTACTAGATAAATTGCTTGGAGATTCAAAAGGTTGGCAGCAGGATGTGAAAAATGCACAACAACATGCTCGAATCAATATCCTCTCAAATGGTAGTACCATTGATTATAAAGAAAGAGATGCCCTGTATTATCATGTGTATGATTTGGAAGCTTGGACAGAAATTG
This sequence comes from Thiotrichaceae bacterium, assembly GCA_026993485.1. Classification (GTDB taxonomy): domain Bacteria; phylum Pseudomonadota; class Gammaproteobacteria; order Beggiatoales; family Beggiatoaceae; genus JAUXCJ01. Next base: position 2,386 of record JALWSU010000431.1, read on the forward strand.
CCTTATTAAGTGATTGTTGCCAAACTGCGGTAAGAAAAGCTTTTAATTTTCTACAGGCACGCTTAAAAGCTGGTGATATTCATCATGAATTTTCCAAATCAAAAGCGCGTATTGATGCGGAACGCGGTGCAGCGGGATTCGCTTATGCGAAAAAGGGCGGCACTTATGATGTGTCAAGAACTACTCGCGCTATAATTACCTACAATACCTTAGTTGATGGGCATATAAATCTTGTAAATGCTTCCCCAAAACAATTACGACGCAATCTGTTTTACTACGCACGATATTTCTTATGGCAACACCCTTAACCCATGATCGTCGCCATTTTGAATGGCGACTAGGTGATCTTTATCGGCTATTCCTGTATATCGGGATATTATTTTTTGCGGCGACACAATTTCCGAATCAGCTCTGGGAAGCCACTACCTATAATGTTTTTATGTTACTTGGCATTTTGGGCGTCTGGCGTTATTCTTGGTGGTTGACCCACTTTGTTAGAGCGAATATCTACGCACGCTTCGTATTTCCGCGTCGTCGTAAACAAGCCGATCAATTATGGCAATCTGGTTGGCGGCCAAAACAGATGT
>JALWSU010000432.1:0-11263 GCA_026993485.1 Thiotrichaceae bacterium
TAACATCAGTTAGTAAATAAATTGTAAATCAGAACTATAAACCAGTTTTCGATTTCTTTCTGAGGCTATCCAACAAATGTTGGCTTTCGGCAATAATTTTTTTTATCGTAGGTAAACAATCCTTACTAACATCCAAATTCACAACCTCAATCCTGAGTTTCTCTCCATAACTAATAATAGTCTTGAGTGAAACTTCTAGCTCCTTGATTAAATCTTTTGTGAGTTTTGGTGTAATATCTTTTGAAACATGACTTGCTTTTTTGAGGGCTGGTTTGTTTTTAGCCTCAAACATTTGTTTATCACGCTTTTTATCTATTGAGCGTAAGTAACCCTGAATCTTACGAATTAATTGTTCAGTATTAATTGGCTTTGTCAAGTAATCAGTAGCTCCAAGTGCAAGCCCTTTTTGCTTAAACTCCTCCGATTTATAAGCAGCAGTCAAAAATACAATTGGGATATCTCGCGTTTTCGGGCGGGATAGGATGAATTTAGCCGTTTCAAAACCATCCATTTGGGACATTTGAATATCAAGAATAATCAAATCAATTTGGTTTTTGAGAATAACACTTAATGCATTTATACCTGAGTTGGCTTCAAATATTTCAAGATCATTAAAATATTCTTCCAAAAGCGCATGTAAACTAATCAAATTATTTTTGTTGTCATCAACGATTAAAATGTTGTATTTTGCCATAATGGCTCTCCACTACTGGACTTTCAAGTTAACTTGGAGTCCAAAGCTTTAGCTTTGGCTGGTCGCCCAAAGCTAAAGCTTTGGACTCCAACTATGAAAAACCTGCTGGTTTTTATTTCTGAGCAATTTTATTAAGTATGTTAATCAGTTTTTCCGGTTCAAAAGGCTTGGTGAGATAATCCATCATTTTGATCTCAATTTTTTTCTTCTCGAATTCATCTGAATCATAAGCAGCCGTTATGAATATAATCGGTACATTTTTGGTGTTTTCCTGCTCCCGAATCAATTTTGCAGTCTGAAAACCGTCCATTTCTGGCATTTGTATATCAAGGATAATTACATCCACAGTATTTTGCTGTAGAATTTCTAAAGCGAGTTTTCCTGAATCGGCTTGGAGAATTTCAACATCATCAAGATGTTCATCAATGAGTGCCTCTAAACTAAAAAGGTTGCTTTGGCTATCATCAATGATGAGTATTTTCAGTTTTGACATAGTTTTTCCTATAAGTTGGTTAATGGTTTTTGCAAAAACGATTGACTAATTGCAATAAATAAGGGCCGATTTGCTTCAATGGCAAAATTTTATCCACATTAGTGGCAGCAATAGCGGCTTTAGGCATCACATCCGCTTCTGCCGTAGCAGGGTCTTGTACAATAACATATCCACCCATTTGCTTGATTTTCTTAACACCTTCGCTACCATCGTCATTGGCACCGGTTAAAATAATACCAATTAGCTTATCTCGGTAGGCATAAATAGCGGTTTCAAATAAAACATCTACCGATGGACGTGCATAATGAACATGAGCGTCTATAGATAGGGAAAGTGTTCTATCATCTTCTATCAATAAATGATAATTTGGGGGAGCTATATAGACAACACCCTTTTTAAGGCTTTCTTTTTCATCCGCCTGTTTGACTTTCAAAGAACATTTGCTTGCAAATATTCGCGCTAAATATGCACCCGAATCAGGATGTAAATGTTGTACAATAATGATGGGTAGTGGAAATTCGCTTGGTAAAGCCGATAAAACTGTACTAAGCGCCCGAATACCGCCAGCTGATGAGCCTATAACTACAGCCTCAAAGCGATTCATAGATTGATAATCACCTAAATTATAGATGTTGAGATAAATAAATTCACTTCTTAACTTGGAGTCCAAAGCTTTAGCTTTAGCTTCGCTTACTTCGTTTGGGCGATTTACCAAAGCTAAAGCTTTGGACTCCAGAAACAATTGATAATCACCTAAATTATAGATGTTGAGATAAATAAATTCACTTCTTAACTTGGAGTCCAAAGCTTTAGCTTTAGCTTCGCTTACTTCGTTTGGGCGAGCTACCAAAGCTAAAGCTTTGGACAAATACGAAAAACATGCTTTTTTTTTATTTCCGGACAACTCTATTGTTTTGATCCAAACATTTTTATGAAAATTTTTAATTCAATCGCTGATAAATTTTCTCTTTCTTGACTATCTCTTTGAAATCATTTGCATTGTTTGAAAAAAGCAGACTTTCTTTGGAACCTATTGCGAGAAAACCTTCAGGTGCTAGGCTATCAAAAAATAGTTGGATAACCCGATTTTGTAACTCACGATTGAAATAAATCAAGACATTTCGGCACATAATCAAGTTCATTTCTCCAAAAACACCATCAGTCGCTAGATTATGTTCAGAAAATAAAATGTTTTTCTTAAGGGATTGATCTAAGATAACATGTTCATTATGTGCAATATAATAATCTGAAAATGATTCAAGTCCACCAGCCTTTTGATAATTAGCAGTGTATTGTTTGAGACGACTAATATCGTAAATACCATCTTTAGCTTTTTTTAAAACAACTTCATTCATATCCGTTGCATAAATTTGGGTTTTATCATATAAGCCTTCTTCTTTAAGAAGAATTGCCATAGAATAAACCTCTTCACCAGTGGAGCAACCAGCGTGCCATATTTTCAGAAAGGGATGTTTTTTTAGCTCAGGTATGACAGTATTTCTAATTGCCAAATAAAAACTGGGATCTCGAAACATCTCAGTGACATTAATAGAAAAATCTCGTAATAATTGACTAAAAAAAACTTCATCATAAAGTAGCTGATGTTGCATAGCAGAAATATTAGGCAATCCATTTCGAACTAGCCGATGTTCAATCCGCCGCCTTATTGAAGCCCGTGCATAATTTCTAAAATCATAACCATATCTAAGCTGAATCGCTTGCAACAACAGTTGTATTTCGAGATTTTGAATGTCAATTTTATCCATTTTCGTACCAAATTAAAATGCCAAAAATCCGAGATAGAACTTACGCATTAACAAACTAATTTTTTTATTTTTCCCTTGGAATCCAAAGCTTTAGCTTTGGCTAGAAGCTGCCAGTGCCAAAGCTAAAGCTTTGGACTCCAAAATGCGTAAGTTCTACGAGATTTCTAAAATCTCGGATTTGTTAAAAGTTTAATTTTGAACCATACCATAGTAACTAATTGAAAATTTTTTTAAAGATTTTTGTTACTATTTTTAATAAATAATAAGTATAATAATTAATAATAGCTAAAGCAAGAAAAAAAATGGGAAAGGCGTTCAAGAGACACAAGGTTGAAATACTGTTTGCACATTGCGAATTAATTTCAGCAGCCATCCCTATTTCATAGTTCTCAACTAAATTATATCCAGTTATTAAAGCTCTCAATTTTAAAAATTATAGGATTTACGCACTGACAGCAGAAGTTTTTTAGGTTTTTTTATAAACTGATGTTACGCACTCCATTTCAGAAACTAGGGCAACCACAAGGGATTGCCCCTACCAAACGCGATTTCATGTAGGGGCAATAGGTTGCCCCTTTTGAACTAGAGTGCGTAACATAAGTTATAAAAACAAACGGTTAAAATTTATAACTTACTTGGAGCGAAGCGAAGAAGCTTCGCTCCAAGTTAAATAGAAAATCCTTATTTCCGGACAAGTCTATTATACTTTAATGTATAATTTTATAAATGTAGGTATCTTAATGCAACGTCAACAATTACAATTTCTACAAAAATGGTTACATAACAAAAACCGAAAACCGCTTATTATTCGTGGTGCGAGACAAGTCGGAAAATCTACATTAGTAGAACTATTTGCTCAACAGCATCAGCAAAATTTATTCAATGTTAATTTAGAGCGTTATCCTGAACTGTCTCAGGTTTTCTCCACTAAAGAGCCTGAACAAATTCTTCAGCAAATTGAAGCTTTGCCACGTATGGATAGAATCAGTCAAGATATGCTTTTGTTTCTTGATGAAATTCAAGCAGTTCCTGAAGCTATTCCAGCTCTGCGTTATTTTTATGAAGATCGCCCCGAACTTCCAGTCATTAGTGCTGGTTCATTATTAGAATTTGCTTTATCTGAGCATAAATTTTCAATGCCTGTAGGCAGAATTCAGTATTTATATCTAGGGCCGATGACTTTCACAGAATTTTTAGCGGCTTTAGGTGAAGAAAAGCTATATCAGTTTGTAACTCACTATGAGCTAGGTCAAGAAATTGGCGTGGTTGTACACCAACGCTTATTGCAATTATTACGTTGTTATTATTTTGTTGGTGGAATGCCAGAGGCTGTGGCTATTTTTACAGAAACTCGTAGTTATAGGGAAGTGAGTGAAGTCCATAACTCGATTATCGAAACCTATCGTGAAGATTTTCCGAAATATGTAGGTTCAAGAAACTTAAACCGTATGCTTAATGTATTTAACCATGCAGCGCGTAATGTCGGAAGAAAAGTCAAATACAGTAATATTTCTAAACATGATCAAAGTGTTACCATAAAAAAAGACCTAGAACTACTGAGTATGGCACGAGTTATCAGCAAAGTTGTTCATAGCCACTGCACAGGTTTACCATTACAGGCAGACATTGAAGAAAAAGTTTATAAATTGCTATTTCTTGATGTCGGATTGATGAATGCTATTTGTGGCTTAAATTGGCGAAATCTTTCACAACTTGATGATATAAAATTAATAAATGAGGGAACAATAGCAGAACAGTTTATTGGACAACACCTACAAGCTTCACTTGCTGAAACTCCAAATCGGGAATTAACCTACTGGTTGCGTGAAGGGCGTTCATCGAATGCTGAAGTTGATTATGTTATTGCGCTGGATGGGAATATTATTCCAATTGAAATTAAATCAGGAGCAACTGGCAGCTTAAAATCTTTACATCAGTTTATGGGAACTAAAAAAACACCCGTAGCGATTAGATTTGATGCCTCATTACCAGCAATAAATGATATAAATACAATTATTAATCTTGGCAAACAGCGTCAAAAAATTAGCTACCCTTTAATTTCTTTGCCGTTGTATTTGGTTGAGCGTTTGAATGAAGTTGTTGGGAATTATTGTTTGTGATTCAGTTGCCAAATAATTTGCACCCATTGTCTGAACCTTGATTTTAAAGGATTAAAAGGATTTACAGGATGGTGGTTAGAAGCGATTCATTAAATAATCCTTACAATCCTTATAATCCTTTGTAATCAAGGTTCAGACAATGGAAACTGTAAATACCTTATGTCTGAACTGTGATTTATGTGATTTATTTGATTAACTTTGATTTGGATTGTTTTTTAATCACAGTTAATCCCTTAATCAAATAAATCACAGTTCAGACAATTGATTTATTTGATTAACTTTGATTTTGATTGTTTTTTTAATCACAGTTAATCCCTTAATCAAATAAATCACAGTTCAGACTCTAGCTATTTGAGATAACAAACCAATTTTGGTATTTTATAACGTTAAGTTTGATAAAAATGCTGCAAAAGCATGATGGGGCTATTTTAGCAGACGCTGTGGGATTAGGTAAAACTTGGAGTGCTTTGGCAGTTATGAAGTTTTTTCAATTACAAGGGCGCGAAATTATTTTAATTTGTCCCAAAAAGCTCCAACACAATAATGAACAAAAGTGCGGAAAATCCCGCCACTACTCATACACATAACCGTTAGCGGTTATTATGAAGTAGAAAATTAAACGGAATATTTTTTGTATCTTTGCATAAATTATAAAAAAGGAAATTAAATGAATATAACAGAACAAATTATTTTAAACAACAAACCTACAAATAGGCAAATAAAATCTGCTGAAAAGTATTATAATCAAAAGAATATTCACATATACAAAGGAGATGTGTTAAATAAAAATAGTTTTTCAAAAGCATTTGCTGATTTAATAGTTACTTCCCCTCCATATAATGTTGGAATTGATTATAACTCAAATAATGATGAACTCACTTACCAACAATATTTAGAATTTTCAAAAAAGTGGATGAAAAATTGTTTTGATTGGAGCAAAACACAAGCAAGATTTTTGTTAAATATCCCATTAGACAAAAATAAAGGTGGGCATAAAAGTGTTGGTGCAGATTTAACAAGAATAGCACAAGATGTTGGCTGGAAATATCATTCTACTATTATTTGGAATGAAGGAAATATTTCAAGGCGGACTGCTTGGGGGTCGTGGATGAAAGCTTCTGCACCCTATGTTATTGCTCCTGTTGAGTTAATTGTAATTTTGTATAAAGACCAATGGAAAAAAACAAATGGAAGTCGTAAATCTGATATTACAAAAGAAGAATTTATGGAATACACAAATGGTATTTGGACATTCCCAGGTGAAAGTAAAAAAAGAATTGGACATCCTGCTCCATTTCCAAAAGAATTACCTTATAGGGCTATAAAGCTATTTAGTTTTGTTGGAGATACGATTTTTGACCCATTTATGGGAAGTGGAACGACTTTAATTGTATCTGGACAACTAAATAGAATAGCTGTCGGATTAGAAATTGATGAAAATTACTGTGAATTAGCAAAGAATAGAATAATCAAAGAAGTAGGTCAACTGATATGAAAACCAAAATTACACAAAAAGAATTAGTAATAGAATATTTAAAAAAACACCCTAAAAAGGATATTCCACATCCAGAAATTGTTGATTGGGTTGTTAGTGAATATAAAAATCGAACTGGAAAAGTTTTTAGAGACCCTGACAGACAAATTAGGCAACTTCACCAAAGTGGATTTTTAATAAAAGTAAAAAAAGGCGTTTATAGATATGATCCAGATTTTGTGTCAAATCCAGAACTTGAAGATTTTACAGAAGAACAGAAACGTATTATTTTGAAAAGAGATGGTTACAGATGTGTTATTTGTGGTAAAGGGTTAAGAGATGGTGTTGAATTACACGTTGACCATATTAAACCAAAGGATAAAGGGGGAAAAGCAACTATTGAAAATGGTCAAACCTTATGTTCTACACATAATTTTAGAAAAAAGAATTATAAACAAACAGAAACCGGTAAGAAAATGTTTATAAGACTTTATGAAGCTGCAAAGGCAATAGGAGATAAAGAAACTATGGATTTTTGTGCTCAAATATTAGAAGTATTTGAAAAGAATGGAGTTAATGGACATATTGAATGGAAAAGATAACAACCGCTAACATTGTGTATAGCGTTACCCGATTTAGTTCAGTACAAACCTGCCAGGTTTTAAAAACCTGGCAGGTTTTCTAGGTGTATTTTATGCAATCGGTTAACGCTATAACTCTGATTTGGATTGTTTTTTAATCACAGTTAATCCCTTAATCAAACAAATCACAGTTCAGACAAGATTAGAAAAACTGGCTGGAATCCAAAACTTTAGCTTTGGACGAAACCAGTCAAACGAAGCAACTTAATGGCGTGATACTATGGCCACAATATCAATCCCCACACTAAAACGGTATAAGACAAAGCAATAAATACTGCCGCTGAGCCAACATCTTTGGCACGTTTTATCAGTGGATGTTGTTCTTCGGTGATGCAATCCGCTAGAGCTTCAATGCCAGAATTGATCAGTTCAGCAATTAATACTAAAAATATGCCACTGATCAATAAGACTTGTTCAATCGCATTTGCTCCTAAAATCAAAGCTAATGGTAGCAATATAATTGCTAAATATAGTTCTTGACGAAATGCGGCTTCATTAATCCATGCAGCTTTGAATCCTGCCATTGAGTAACCAAAGGCTTTGATTATTCTAGTTATTCCTGTATTTTTGTTCATGTTTTTTTCCAAACAATATCTAAGTCTTTGGCGGCTTTTACATCATTTAAGCGGCGTACTGGTAAAGTGTATGGGGCTTGTTTTAATAGTTCGGGGTTTTTGTTGGCTTCGAGTTGAATTTCAGACATGGCTTGGATAAATTCATCTAGCGTTTGTTGATCTTCGGTTTCAGTAGGTTCAATTAATAAACATTCTGGTATTAGTAGGGGAAAATAGGTAGTTGGTGCGTGAAAGCCTTTATCAAGTAGGCGTTTGGCAAAGTCCATTGCTGTAACTTTTTGTTGTTTAGCTTGTCGTTTCAGGGTTAGAATAAATTCATGGCTGGCACAGCGTTGCGGAAATGGAATGTCAAATCCAGCTTGGGTTAAGCTAGCTTGTAAATAGTTAGCATTGAGGGTGGAAAATTCAGCGATTCTTGGCATTCCTTGACGACCGACTAAACGTGCATAGATATAGGCTCGTAATAGAATCCCAATATTGCCTGAGTAGGCTAACAGGCGTCCAATAGTTTCTGGATAATCTGTTTCTGTCTGCCAGTAATAAGTTTGATTTTTATATCCTACCATTGGAACTGGTAAATATGGTAATAGACGTTGATTAACTCCTACTGGTCCAGCACCTGGGCCGCCGCCACCATGTGGGGTTGAAAAAGTTTTATGTAAATTCAAGTGAATGACATCAAATCCCATGTCGCCAGGGCGTACTTTGCCTAATATGGCGTTAAGGTTTGCGCCATCATAATAGAGTAATCCGCCGACTTGGTGTACAGATTTAGCAATTTCAATAATATTTTGTTCAAATACACCGAGTGTTGAGGGATTTGTTAGCATAATCCCTGCTGTTTGTGGACCAAGACTTGCCTGTAAGGCGGCAATGTCAATATCACCAGTCTGTTTATTCGTTGGGATTTCTCGAACTTTAAAGCCGCACATTACTGCTGAGGCTGGATTTGTACCGTGCGCTGCATCTGGGACTAAGATTTCGGTGCGTTGAGTATCGCCTCGCGCATCATGATAAGCACGTATCATGGCAACGCCAGCAAATTCGCCCTGTGCGCCCGCTGCTGGTGCTAGGGAAACTGCTTGCATCCCCGTAAGTTCCTTGAGGATTTCTTGTAAGTCATATAGGCAAGCCATTATGCCTTGGCTTTCTGATTCTGGAGCTAATGGGTGATGAGATAAGAAGCCGGGTAACATGGCTAAACTGTTACAAGCACGCGGGTTATATTTCATGGTGCAAGAGCCGAGCGGATAAAAATGGGTGTCGATAGAAAAATTTTTCTGTGACAATTGTGTGTAGTGACGCACTGCTTGCATTTCGGACACTTCGGGCAATTCTGGGCGTGTTTTTCGTTGAAATTTTGCTGGTATGTCGTTGATTACAGTGGAACTATCTGGGTATTGTGATGGGGAGGTACGTTTGGGGCTACTGTGTTCAAAAATTAGCATAAAAAATCCAATTATTATTGAGTAAACCTGACAGGTTTTTAAAACCTGTCAGGTTTTTTACGTTGGAATTTCAAAGACCTCCTCCGAGGTTTTGAAAACCTTGGAGGTCTGATTAGCTGGAGCTTGGAAACGAAAACCAATTATACTTCTTCAAAATTTCCAAATTGCATTAAACGTTGATAGCGAGTCTCTAACAATTCTTCAATTGGTATTTGTTCGATTTCTAATAAGTTTTCTTGTAAAACGGTGCTTAATGTATTTGCCATTGTGTCAACATCTCGATGCGCTCCCCCTAAAGGTTCGGGTATGATCATGTCTATCAAGCCGAGTTCTTTTAAGCGTTGTGAAGTCATATTCATAGCTTCAGCCGCTTCTGGAGCTTTTTCGGCACTTTTCCATAAAATCGAGGCGCAGCCTTCTGGGGATATAACTGAATAGGTGCTGTATTCTAACATGCTTAATTTATCGCCTACTCCGATTCCTAAAGCTCCTCCTGAGCCACCTTCTCCAATGACTGTACATAAAATAGGCGTTTTTAAATTTGACATGACATATAAATTACGCGCTATAGCTTCACTTTGGCCACGTTCTTCAGCATGGAGGCCGGGATATGCCCCTGGGGTGTCGATAAAAGTTAAAATAGGTATTTTAAAGCGTTCAGCCATTCGCATTAAGCGCAAGGCTTTGCGATAGCCTTCTGGGCGTGGCATACCAAAATTTCGCAGAGTTCTTTCCTTGATGTCACGGCCTTTTTGTTGACCAATAATCATAACTGAACGACTTCCTAGCCGTGCTATTCCCCCCACCATAGCAGGATCATCACCAAAGGTACGATCACCATGTAGTTCATGAAAATCGGTAAAGATTCGTTCTATATAATCAAGGGTATAAGGACGTTGCGGATGGCGTGCCAATTGAGAAATTTGCCAAGCACTTAGGGAGGAGAAAATAGCGCGAGTTTTTTCTTGACACTTTTCTTGTAAATGAGCAATTTCATCGTTGATATTTATATCAGTGTCATCGCTAATATGGCGCAGTTCCTCAATTTTGGCATCAAGCTCTGCAATTGGTTTTTCAAATTCCAGGAAATTAAGGTTCATTTTTGGCGGTTGTCAGTGATAACTAAATTCAGGTTTTGGTTGACGTGATAATAAGGCTTCAACTGCTTCTTTTGGAGTTTTAATGCCTTGTAATACATTGTCAACTTGTTCAACAATCGGCATATCTATTTTAAGCTGTTGAGCTAAGTGCTTAATTTCATGAGTAGTAGTAACACCTTCAACGATTTGTCCAATATCGCTTTGTGCTTGATTGATTTCACAACCTTGCGCTAAGGCATAACCAAAGCGGCGATTGCGTGATTGATCATCGGTACAGGTTAAGACTAAATCGCCTAAACCAGCTAATCCCATAAAGGTTTCAGCTTGTCCACCTAATGCGCTACCAAAGCGTACCATTTCCGTTAAGCCGCGTGTAATCAAAGCGGCACGGGTATTGGCTCCAAAGCCTAAACCATCGGCTATGCCAGCAGCAATGGCGATGGTATTTTTTACCGCACCACCAACTTGTACTCCAATCATGTCAGTACTGCTATAAGGACGAAAATCATGATTGTGAAATAATTTAACTAATTCTTGGGCATATTGGGGAATATTTGAAGCGATGGTAACGGCAGTTGGTAAACCTGTAGCGACTTCCTTAGCAAAAGATGGTCCTGATAAAACGCCGAGTGGGTGCTGCTTTCCTAAGACTTGCTCAGCAACTTGATGTAGTTGCAAACCAGTTTGATTTTCAAAACCTTTGGTTGCCCAACAAATACGAGCATCTGCGGTTATATATTTAGCTACTTTGTTCAGCGTTTCACGAAAGGCATGGCTTGGCACAACAACTATAATGTCTCTCACTTGTGGCACAGCCAGTGCTAAATTGCTAATAACTTGTAAATTATCAGGAAAATGACAATCTGGCAAAAATCTGGCATTTTGCCGTGTGAGTTTCATTTGCTCTACATGCTCAAGATTCCGACTCCAAAGCCAAACATCATGAGCATTA
>JALWSU010000432.1:11273-11621 GCA_026993485.1 Thiotrichaceae bacterium
CATTACGAGCTAAAACTAAAGCAAGTGCCGTTCCGTAAGAGCCAGCACCAAGCACTAAAATAGGTTGTCGCTTATTTGTCACAGTGAAATTTTAATGAACTGTGGGATTTTGGGCTTGCTTTTGCTTTTCAAGCTGTTCAGCATATAAAGCATCAAAGTTGATTGGAGCTAACCAAAGTGGCTGGAATCCACCCCGTGATACTAAACTAGAAATCGTTTCACGGGCAAAAGGAAATAAAATAGTAGGACAATAACTATTAAGCATATAGTTTAAATTATCTGGGGTAAATCCTTTCAAGGTGAAAACACCAGCCTGTTGAACTTCGACAAGAAATGCGGTTTTTTCGC
>JALWSU010000433.1 GCA_026993485.1 Thiotrichaceae bacterium
CGATAATACAAATCCTCACGAAAACTGCCAGCTTCTACTTTCGCCTCAAGATCAGCATTCGTTGCCGTAATAATTCTAATATCTACTTTTAAAGTGCGATTACCTCCAACCCGTTCAAATTCACCCTCTTGCAAAACCCGCAGTAATTTGGCCTGAAAAGTTGGCGAAATATCTCCAATTTCATCCAAAAATAAGGTACTACCATTGGCACGTTCAAATCGGCCTTTATGTTGAAAAACTGCACCACTAAATGCACCTTTTTCATGACCAAATAGTTCCGATTCCAATAAATTTTCTGGCAAAGCGGCACAATTGACTTTTATAAATTCTCGATTATTACGCGGAGAATTATAGTGAATCGCATTTGCAACTAATTCTTTACCAGTACCAGACTCGCCACGGATTAAAACCGTAGTATTCCATTTAGCTACTTGTCGCACTAACTCAAAAATTCGCTTCATTTGAGGAGAATGACCAATGAATTTTTCAAAGCCATAATTGCCACGCACCGCACGACGCAAACGATCTCGCTCATCGGTTAAATCGCGCCGCTCGCGCTCAATTTCATTAGCTAGACGGACACTTTGAGCAACTAATTGGGCAACCATTTCCATAAATCTTGCCCGTTCCTTTAACAACCCATCTTCACCTGTAGCAGGTTGTGCAGTAAGCACTCCAATAGGAGTATCATCTTCAACTAAATAAATTGGAATACCAACAAAAGGCAATTCAGGATTATAAAGACCCAAACGATCTAAAAAACGGCTATCATCCGCAATTCTTTTTATAATCAACGGCTGCCCAGCCTCTAAAATCGCCCCCACAAAACCTTCTCCAGAACGATAACGCACCGAATGCGGCAATTTCTTCTCACCACCATAAACTGCTGTTAGCGACAGTTCACCCTCACTATTGCGTAATGTCACTAAACCGTGTTGCATATCAGTATAATCATGCAACACCTGTAAAACGCCTTGCAAAGTCTCCCCCAATTTCAAGGAACGACTCAAAACTTGACCTACCCGAAATAGGGCCTCAAGTTCGGTCTCAATTAAAGCCGCACGAGTCATATTCTTAACCGACATTGACTGAAATCCTGTTTTTTTTAACTCTCACGCCATACTTTCATCACATTTGGCAAACGATCAATTCTTCCTAAAGCACGGCTTAATTGTTGAAGACTATTCACCTGAAATATCAATCTCATATTGACACTATTATCCGATGGATTAGTACTAGTATTAATGGAAAGAATATTGATATCCTCATCAGCTAAAATACTAGAAATATCACGTAACAATCCCTTACGATCAAAACAATTGATATACACTTCAACAGAATGGAATTCTTCAACCGATTCTTCCCGATTCCATTCTACTTTAATTAAGCGTTCATTGGCTTCATTTTCCCAACGCATCGCATTGGGACAATCACTACGATGAACTATCACACCTCGGCCTTTGGTAATATAACCCACAATCGGATCATAAGGCACTGGATTACAACAACGCGCTATTTCAGTTAATAAACCGCCAACTCCTCCTATCTTGATCGAACTCTGCGGAGAAAGTGAATCATGTTGTTGCGGTTTCGGCACTTTTTTTACTGCTTCAACTTTAGTCTTTTCAGTCAAAAATTTCTCATTAAAAAAATGCGTAATTTGCCAAGCAGTAGTATCACCACGTCCGATAGACGCTAAAAATTGATCCTGAGATTTAAAATTCATAGAATGCGCTAATTCTTCCAAATTACATTCTTGAAAATTTAGTTGTCGCAGCAAGTGTTCTAATAATTCCCTGCCATCACGAATATTTTGGGGAACCTCTTGTTTTCTCAACCACTGTCGCAATTTGTTACGTGCTTTTGAAGTTTTCAGATAACCAGCTTGTGGAATTAACCAATCACGGCTAGGTTTTTCTTCTTTAGCAGTTAAAATTTCAACCATTTCACCACTTTTAAGCGTATAAGTTAATGGTACAATCCGATGATTGATTTTCGCACCACGACAACGATGGCCAATCTCAGTATGAATATGATAAGCAAAATCTAAAGGGGTAGCACCTTGAGGTAAGTCAACAACATGACCTTGTGGAGACAAAACATAAACACGATCTTCAAAAATCTCCGACTTAAAACGATCAATTAAATCATTAACATCACCATCTTCTTCTTTCCAATGTAGAATCTGTCGCAACCAAGCAATTTTCTCTTCAAAAACCTTATCGTGTTGAATGCCACCCTCCTTATAACGCCAATGCGACGCTACACCTAATTCAGCATCATGGTGCATTTGATGAGTACGAATTTGAACCTCAAAAATTTTCTGCTCGGGCCCGATTACAGCAGTATGTAAAGATTGATAATTATTATTTTTGGGATTCGCAATATAATCATCAAATTCCTTTTCCAAAGGCTGCCATTGACTATGTACCACACCTAAAGTCGCATAACATTCCTCCTGTGTATTAACTAATACTCGCACCGCAAGGACATCAAAGATTTCATTAAAATTCAGATTTTTCCGTTGCATTTTTCGCCAAATACTATAAATATGCTTAGGACGACCAGATATTTCGGATTTAATCCCTGCATTATCAAGAGCTTGAGATAATTTCTGGATAATTTTCTGGATATACTTTTCTCTGTCAATACGGCGTTCATCTAAAAATTTGGCTAATTTTTTATAAGTTTCTGGTTCCAAATAACGCAATGATAAATCTTCCAGTTCCCATTTTATTTGCCAAATACCAAGCCGATTAGCAAGCGGAGCGAATAAATCTAAAGTTTCACGAGCAACGCGCCGTTGAGTCCTTTCCGAGTGATAACGCAAAGTCCGCATATTGTCTAAACGATCAGCAAGTTTAATCAAAACTACTCGCACATCTTCAGCCATTGCCAAGAGCATTTTACGTAGACTTTCAACTTGTTTTTCGCTATTAATTCTGTTACTTCCATTGATTGTCTCAATAATTTTCATTTTCGCCACGCCATCAACTAAGGCTGTTACCTCCTTTCCAAAGCGATTTTTAATATCATTATGCAAGATTGTTTTATCAAGGAGAATTTCATGTAAAATGGCGGCAATTAAGACATTTGTATCCATCCCCAATTGTGCGAGGATGTCACAAACACGGATAGGATGGAGCAAAAAAGGCTCACCAGAAATATGTTTTTGAGATTCATACACCTTTTCTGCCCACATACAGGCTTTTAGAATGGCTTGTTCTTCAACATCTGAACGGGCAATACTTTTTATCCAAGTTTGAATATCATATTGGGTATTGCCACGACGATGGATTGAGAGGGAATTAGTAGTACTAACCATTGGGAAATAGCTTTTCCAGAGTTTAAGACAGCTACTCGCAGCTTGAGCAACGAGGCGGAGCTATCTGAACTATTGTTAAATTTCAAATATATTTATTATAGCAATTTAAATGTCAATTGTGCAAGGTAAAACTCAGGTATAACAACAGTTCGGATAGTTAAAAAAAACTAAAGCTTGTCAGTACGCTTAACTTCATTTCGCTTACTTCGTTTACACACCCTCGCTCGCTCCCACGCTTCAGCGTCACTGCCATTAAGTTAAGACAAACCTGTCAGGTTTTTTGCCGTTGGAATTTCAAAGACCTCCGAGGTTTTGAAAACCTCGGAGGTCTGAGGAGCGTGGGAACGAGAGTTCTTGATTTTAGCCCTGAAAGGGCGAGATATACCAGCCGGGGGCTTTAAAATAAATCCCCCCGACGAAACAGCAGATAGCCAGTAGTAGCGCAAATTGTGCCTAACACTAATGGATAACTAAAAGACCAAATCAAATAGCCCAAATGACCAAAAAGATCCAAAATTACATAAGCTGTTGGTCCTAAAAGAACTAATTGGGGATCAAATAATAGCATTGCTCCTGTACGAAAAGTTTGGATCGGATTTGCTAGGGCAATTAATACCAATGGTTCTGGCGCAAATTGTTCCTGTACCATCAATCCTAATAAAATTAAATCCATAAATAGTAATAAAAACAGCCAGATAAAAAATGCCGCTCCCTGTGCCACATCAACGGAATGGGCTAAACTTGAGATTAGCATTCCTATACCAAGGAAGCACCACACTAAAGCCAACAATAAACCAGTGTAGAAACCAAATAAGTCCCACGGTACGGCAATGTTGCGCCATAATGCCCAAACCGCCCCTGCTGCCATAGCTAGAAATACTGGCAAAAAAATCACAATAAACCGTCCCACAACTTTTCCCCAATACCAAGCAGGTAGTGATACTGGTAAAGAAAGCAGATATTCAAAAACCCCTGCTTCTTTGTCACCTGCAACTGAACGCACGGTACTAATTAAAACGAAAACTGGCACTATTGCCATGCACAATTGGATATATGTCACCAATAAACGAGACAATCCAGTAAATCCCATAATACGAGATTCTGTGAGTCCAAAAATGAATAATAAAACGATAATGCCACCAAACACAGTGCTATAAAGCAAAAACCACCGTGCGCGTAGAGATTCGGAAATATCTAATAAAGCCGTTAACCACAAATGTTTCATATAATTTTTAATGTGTTGATTGCTTTTTTGCTAACATTTTGGCTTTAGCTGTCGCAAAATCCACACTACCCTTGATTGGTTCTGCCACTGCACCAAATTCAAAATCCATTGGTGTAATTTGTCCCGAAACATAATGAGCAGTTCGGGCATTTAACCATTTGCCATTGCGATAATCTGTCACCCAGATTTTAGCAGTATCAGCCCACTTCTGTTTCTGTAACCAATGCACTGCACAACCTAAATCATCAAACAGATAAGCCTTATTTTTAGGCCCTCCACGAACTTGAGCCGCAAAATGTCGATCACTAATAACCATCCGACAACGTTCACAAGCATCACGATCCCATTTCACATCTACGATACCAGTATCATTGTTACTACAACTAATAGTAAACAAAGTAACAATACTTAATATATAAAATAAATATTTCATTTTTTCAAATCCACCTTTTTATCTACAACAACTTTGCCCATATCCAATTCCAACACCCGATTAACTAAAGCAGCTAATTCTTCTAAACGATGACTGGAAATGATAGTAATAGCATGTTCTTGTTTTTCTTGAAGTAGTTCTAAAAATATTTGCCGCGCCTTTGGATCAAGATTAGCAGCAGGTTCGTCCATAATTAAGATGTCACTGTTACGCCCCAAGGCGATAGCAATTAACAACTTTTGTTTTTGCCCACCAGACAGTTTAACAAAAGGTTGACGTAACAGAGTTTGAATATCCAAACCCAATTGCATAGTCAAATCAACTATCTGTTTAGGAGGCGTATTGCACACCCCAGCCGCAAAATGTATTAATTGCTTCACTGGCATTTTTAACGGCGGTGGCAATTGTGGCACAAAACCAATTCGTGCTAATACTTTTTGTCGATTACGACGAGGGTTCAAGCCTCCAATGCTAATTGTGCCTTCGCAATAATATTCACCTAATAAACAACGCATTAATGTTGTTTTACCTGCTCCGTTGGAACCAATTAAGGCAATATGTTCACCCAGTTTAATTTCTATACTGACATTTTCTAAAACGGATTTGCGTTTAAATCGCTTGGAAACTTGTTCGAGAATAATCATAATTAACTAATCAGTGACAAACCTTTAATCTCAAAACGTAACGATTGCGTAGGACACACATCAACACAAGCTCCACATAAAGTACAATCTGTACCAATATCCATGACAACTTTATCTGCACGGCCTTTTTTGACACAATCTAATACATGCGGAACTTCACAAACTGCGTTACAAGCAGCTTCATGGTGACAATCGGCTAAATGATAAGAAATTTGTAGCGGTGATAATGCCCCTATAATTCCATAA
Organism: Thiotrichaceae bacterium; assembly: GCA_026993485.1. Taxonomy (GTDB): domain Bacteria; phylum Pseudomonadota; class Gammaproteobacteria; order Beggiatoales; family Beggiatoaceae; genus JAUXCJ01. Next base: position 5,874 of record JALWSU010000433.1, read on the forward strand.
GTTAAACCCATTGGACATACATAGCGACACCATGCGCGGCGCGAATAAAAAACTTCAAATAAAAATAATAAAAATACCCAAATTAATGCTAAACTTGGTCCATAAATTAAGGCTCGACTGATCATTCCAACTGGATTAATACTATTAAATAAGGCATAGCCTAAAATGAATGCTAATAAAGCGAACACAATCCAAAACACACTGCGAACTCCCCGATGAAAGGGATGATCTTTAACCAATTTTTTCGCCACCAATTTCAGGTGAATTTTTTCCGCTATATCTGCAAGCAAATGGTAGGGACATACCCAAGAACAAAAAGCTCTTCCTCCAAATATCAGCCAAATTATTATTACTGTCACAGTACCAATAATAAGATTAATAAATACTATTTTGTAAGCGAAAACAACTTGTAAAGCCGAATAAACATCTGCCATGTGAAAACCGAACACACGCGAAGCAATTATTGAGCCTTCAAATAACTGAATATCTATCCAAAAAGATAGCGTAAATAACAGATTAATCGTGAGAATGCTCAACCAACGACGGTTACGCCATTTATTAGAATGGACACCCTGTTTAATTTCGTCTAAATCGCGCCTAAATTCCGCTCGTTCGGCTTTAGTTAAATTTTTAAGTTCTTCTTTTTTAACTAAATGAAGAACTTTCGCTTCTTCTGTTATCCGTTTAGGCTTGCTCGGCTGTTTCCCAAACATAACCAGCAATGCTTCAAGATTCCCTTTCACGCCTCCCCCCACTTTTTTCGCTCATCAATAACAATAACACTAGGTTCTACTGGACAAATCATTTCACAAACTCCGCAGCCAACACAAGCTTCATGAATCACCGGCAACTTATGTTTTCCATCATTATCAAGAGATTGTAAAGAAATAGCATTTTCAATCGGACATTGGCGTACACAAAGATCGCATAATTTCAAATCATAAGGATGCTCCCGAACTGGAATCGGATTCCAGCGATCAATTTTCGCATAACGCAATAAGCCTTTAAAATGCTCGCCTCGTGCTAATCCCTTAAAGCCTAATCCTTTACTAGCTAAACAAGCATCAGGTTTTGCAACCCGTGCCAATCCCATGCGAACTTCTTCCTTTTTAACAATTGTATGACTTAAAGAACCAGTAGGGCAGGCTAAAACACATTGGACAGCATCACAAGAAAAATCACAGGCTTGAACGCGAGCCTCAATATATGGCACACCAACCCCCATTGCGTCATCAAGATCGGCTAATTTAATCGCTTCTACAGGGCAAACTTGTACACATTGCCCACATTTAATACACGAAGCTAAAAAATCTGGTTCATCTATAGCCCCAGGTGGACGTAATCGAGAAGGTACTAATTTCGCAATAACTGGCAATAATGTAGCCAATGAAGTTCCAACTACGCCGAAAAATAATCCCACTGTACGCAAAAAGCGTCGGCGCGAAGCTTCCTGACGGGGTGATTTTGGTAATTTAGACATAATAATTTAAGGTAAAGAATGAGTTCGAGGTTTAGGATCACGTAAAATCATAACAGGTTCAGAAAAAGGAGCCAAACGTTCTAAAAAATTCAGCAGTTCCAATACTGCCGAACCCCGAAAAAATTGGGTTGAGGGAATATCCATCCAAATCTGATCAGCGTAAGCATAAATTTCATAAGGCGTATCACCAATACCATCATGATTACGATCAAAACCAGCATAATCATCCCAATAATTATTTTCCCACACATTGCGGCGAGCAGTATTTGCACCTTGTACCGCAACTTGGCTATGATTACCAATAAACTGATTATTTTTTACAATATTACCCGCCCAATCATTATGAAATAATAAAGCGATATTATTATAAGCAATTTTATTACCAATAATTCTATTAGTAGTATCTGGTTGAAAAGGCGACAAATCTAAATAAATTCCAGTAGCACAATAAATAATTTGATTATTTTCAATAGTAACATTACTGGTTTCTTTAAATCCTATACCCATACCAGTAGCCCCCAAAGCATGGGAAATCAGATTACCTCTAACTTCAACATCATCACTATACATCAAAAAAATCCCAACCGAATTATCTTGGTAAACGTTATCTTCAACCTGATTAAATTGGCTATACATAAAATGTAATGCATAACGCCCACCTTTGGAAATGTTACGAGCAATCAAATTATCCTTTGAATACCAAACCACCATATCACGGGAATTAGTAATTTTATTATCAGTAACTTTATTACCCATGCTATACCACAAACGCACCGAATCACCACGCAATCCCAGTGATAAAGGTTTAGAACTAATTCGATTGCGTCGCACAATATTATAATCAGACTGTTGTAAATCCACCCCAAATAGGCAATTATCCATAATATTGTCTTTAATAATATTGAAATTACCCCGTACCTGAACACAAGAATCAATCTGATTATGTGATTCACCCGAATTAGTTAAATGTAAATTACGCAATTGTGCGCCATCAGTATCCAAATAAACCACCGTATCTTTACCGCCAGCATCAATAGTAACTTGATTGCCACCATCAATAGTAATAGGCATATCTATTATTACTGGCCCTGCATAAGTTCCCGGAGGAGGGCGTAACGTTTCATTCGGTTTTGCCGCATCTACGAGTTCTTGGAAAGGTGGATAAGATTTACCCCAAACGGGCAGCGTTAGGGCAGTAAGGCAAAATACTAAAAAATATCGGTTCATTAGTTATTAAATTCTCTTTTAATTTTACTCAAATCAATTAAGTTTTTTAAAAATACGAATTATAGTATCTTAATAGCGGTTTGTCAGAATTTCAAAAATCCTTTTAACCATATTTGAACTTGCCTAGTGAAATTCGCCTGTTCCTCTGAATTTAAACCAACAGAATCAAAACGATAACGTTGATGTAATTTGAGCATCTTTTGCATATCAACATCCAATAATTGCAGGCGTTTTAACCAAACTGTCAAAGTTTCACCTTGTAGGCGAATATAACCAGCAATTGTTAAGGCTTGTATTATCTGAAAAAAAGGAGAATCTCCGCCAATTTTAGTGCTAACTTGCTGATTTGTTTGCGCTTGCGAACTTTTTACCCGTTTTCTGGAATATAGTCGCCAAATTAAAATTAAAGCTAGTGGCAAAATTAACCAGAGTAGCCATTGATTCTCAGAGTTTTCCTCCTCACTCCAACGCCATTTGGAAAATTGATAGGAAATCCATGATGCTATATCATAAATTGGTGTCCACCATGCAGCGGATTCGGCTTCTATATTTGCCCAATCTGCTACAGTTGTATCGACAGTTTGCCAACGCCCATTAATATAAGCTAATGCCCAAGCATGAGCATGGCGTTGGCGTACCAAATAAGCGTTTTCCCATGAATTCCATTCAATCGCCGCATAGCCAGAAGCATAACGGGATGGAATCCCAACTGTACGCAATAATAACACTGTAGCTGTAGCAAAATATTCGCAATGCCCAGCACGTTTAACTCGTAAAAAATCTTCTAAACTAGCTCCAGTTAGATTTAGAGAATATTTAAAATTGTTCTCAAAAAATTCAGTTAATGTTTGAACTACTGCTGTTGGCTTTTGTGATGATAATTCTAAATCCTTAGATAATTCAATTAAATAGGATTTAGGCGGTTTAGGAATTAATAAATCATACTCATTTGGTGGTGTGTTTAAAGGGGTTTTGTCGGCAAAATGAGCTGTATATCGAATTAAATCGGGGCCATTTTCAACTTTAACCGCACCTAAGTTGTTATAATACAAATGAAGCATGGAAAGTTTAGACAACTTAAAAGTCCCATTTGGCAGTGCTAACATGCCTTTACCATTCTTTAGATAGGCAGAAATAGTTGCTGTCGCCATAGAATTCGGTTTCATCTTGTCTGCACTGATTAACCACGAATCGCCCGGCATAATCTCCTTAAAATAGGTATGTTTAGCAATCCAAGTTTTATTAATCAAGACATTATAACTAGCTTCTTGTAATAATAACGGCTGAGAAGCTTCTACTCGTAAACGAATCTTATTGGACTGTTTCAAATTTATAATATCACCAATCGCAGTATTTCGCCGATAAGGGTCTTTATTAGCCCAAAGTATGTCATTAAGCCAACTTAAAACTAAACTTTCCACTTCAGAATGTAAACGATAAATCCCTAATTGAGCAATATAACCGACAAAAATAGCGATCAAAAGTAATAGCGCAAATACACTAAAATGATAGCGTTTGGGACGCATTGTCCATAATCCCCAAGCCAGCAAAACGCTAATACCAGTATAAAACCAAACACTATTATTGACACTAGCAGAGAGTAAACAGGTGATAAAATAGGGATAAGCTAGATTAATCGGCAAATTAGCCTTTGGATGAGGCTTACCAAATTTCTTCTCATAGCGGCGTAAAGACAATAACAAATTACCCAATTTCACAGTTCCAGCAGTACTATAAATTTGTACCGTAATCAATAAGAAAAATAGTACTGGAAACCAATTTAGCAATTTCATCAAGCCATGAGAAGAATCTTGACTAAACAAATAAAGCGTTGTGATAATCAAAGCAGCGGAAGTAAAATCAACCACACGCCGAAAATCTTTATCAGTCAAAGCCCAACGCCATTTTACCCAAGGTGCAACTTCTAAAACCAAGAGCATTGGCAGCGCAAAGGTAAGCAAATGGCTTTGCCAACCCCAAAACAATAATGCCGCAGCTAATAATAAAGGGGGATGTTTCATAAGAAAAATGTATGTACAAACGGGGTAAGCGAAACGAAGTAAGCGAAGCTAAAGCTTTGGACTCCAAGCATAAAGTGGGAACGAGAAATTAGATTTTACAGTTTAGGAGTATTATAGCGTTACCCGATTTAGTTAAGTACAAACCTGCCAGGTTTTAAAAACCTGGCAGGTTTAATCGCTGTATTTTATACAAACGGGTAGTGCTATAACTACAGTTTACAGTTTACCGCATTCATAAAATTAATGCGCCTTTAATTCCCATCCAGTCTGGCGTTGTATTACAGCAATAATAGAATGTATTATTGCCGCTAATGTCACATAAAAAGCGGTGCTGCCTATAGAATACGGATAATATTGAACTAAACGATTGTAAAATTCACTCCAGCTAGGCTCAAATTTACCTGAGAAAAGGTAATAACCGCCACTGGAAAGTAATTCACAACCAAATGTACCCACAAATACAGCAAGGCATAAAAATAATAAACTTTTAAGAGTAAAATCATGGTGTTTAGCATACCAACGTCCAGCTAACCATAATAAAGCGTAGGCGGGTAATAACATTATATAAGCTGGAGTAAAACAAGAACTGTATAAACCACTCCAAAGAGCTGAGAAATCAACGAATAAAGTCAACCCAAAAAATGCACTAAATCCCCAACGAGATTTAATATAAACCCCTGCTAAAAAAAATACCGCCCAACTTGCCCCAGGTAGATGATATAAATTAGCAAAATGTTGACTGCGTGTTAGCACCAATAAAATTGCCAAGATTATACCGATAATCAGTTGTCTCTGAGCTGATAAAGACATAAATTTTTCCTGTTTGGTTAATGATATAGTATTTAAGATAAAAATTTTGGCCAAAAACCTCCGAGGTTTTTAAAACCTCGGAGGTTTAGCTAGCCCCAAAAAACCTCCGAGGTTTTCAAAACCTCGGAGGTTTAGCTAGCCCCAAAAAACCTCCGAGGTTTTCAAAACCTCGGAGGATT
>JALWSU010000434.1 GCA_026993485.1 Thiotrichaceae bacterium
TTCACAAAAGCTCCGAGGTCTTTGAAACTCCAACGGAAATTAAACCTGCCAGGTTTTTAAAACCTGGCAGGTTTTCTCTGCCATTAAGTTAAGCCTTAAAATCAGACCTCGGAGGTTTTCAAAACCTCCGAGGTCTTTGAAACTCCAACGGAAATTAAACCTGCCAGGTTTTTAAAACCTGGCAGGTTTTATCTGCCATTAAGTTAAGCCTTAAAATCAGACCTCGGAGGTTTTGAAAACCTCCGAGGTCTTTGAAACTCCAACGGAAATTAAACCTGCCAGGTTTTTAAAACCTGGCAGGTTTTTCTTAACTTATTTGTTTCTAATTTTCTCGTAAATATCTAAATAAAGCTGCCCTGAACGATGCCATGAATAATTATATTGCATCCCCTGTTTAATCAACCGTTGGAAGTGTTCTGGATAATCACGCCATAATCCAATAGCTCGTTGCATAGCTGACTCAATCCCCATGTAATCAGCTTCATGAAAAACATAACCATTCCGTGCTGTGATTGGTTTATCGGAAAAATCTCGATCAAAGATCGTATCTGCTAAGCCGCCGACACTGCGTACAATCGGCACGGTGCCATAACGTAGAGCAATTAATTGCGTTAATCCACAAGGTTCATACAAGCTCGGCATAATAATCATATCTGAACCAGCATAAATCAAATGAGCTAGTTCTTCATCAAAGCCAATTTCCAGATGGCAATCTTCATTATCATTCAATTCAGCTTTAAGCTGTAAAAACTCATTATTAATGTTAGATTCTGGACTATTGCCTAACAAAATAAATTGTGCCCCATTTTGCAAGGTGTAAAAAATAGCATGTCGGATAAGATGAACGCCTTTTTGAACGTCTAATCGCCCTACAAAAGCGATAATAGGTTTAAAATCCTTGCGTAACAATAATCTATCACGTAAAGCTTCTTTATTAGCATATTTATTATCTAAGTTATCAATATTATAATGATAAGGAATCAATGGATCGATTTCTGGATTCCAGACTTCGTAATCTAAACCATTGAGAATACCTGCAAATTTATCTTTATGAATATGCAAAGTATCGCCTAATCCATATCCTTGCTCAGTATGAAGTGCCTCCCAAGCGTGCGTTGGCGAAACGGTGGTAATAAAGTTTGAATAAACAATGCCAGCTTTCATAAAGTTCAAAGCGGTTGGATGAGTATTATCTTGAAGACGATCATAATGTTGATAATATTCGGGGCGATTTAATTGGGTAGCTGATAAAATATCTGTCCCTGTTATGCCTTGAAATCTAAAATTATGAATACTGTAGCATACGCGGGGATGATTTAAGCCTTGGGCTTCATAGATTTCATACAGTAAAACTGGCACTAAGCCTGTTTGCCAATCATGACAGTGAATTATATCAGGCTGTTTTCCCGTTTTATATAAAAATTCCAAAGCCGCTTTACTGAAAAAGGCAAAGCGCATGGCATCATCAGGATAACCATAATAATTATCTCTGTTGAAAAAATTATCGTGAGAATGTGGATCAATAAAGAAACATTTGCGCCCATGTACAAATCCAAACCAAACTGAGCAATGAATCGCGCCATTTCCCCAAGGAACCCATAAATCATGATAAGCAACATGCAGCCCCCAAATATGATCATAGCGCATACAATCATATTTGGGTAATATAATCTCTATCAAGTTACCCCGTAGTTCTAATTCTCGACTGAGACCAGAAACGACATCAGCTAAACCGCCTACTTTCGATACGGGGGCGCATTCTGAGGCAATCATCACAATGTGCATTTTTCTCTCCTGATTTTTAACATTCCAGATTAACCCTTTAAAAATAATAAGAAAATGATTTATTTAAGTTTATTTATTAGTGCATTTTTAGCAGCAACCCTTTTACCATTATCCTCTGAGCTTCTCTTAGCAAGCTTGATTTTATCAGGAAAATACAACTTGATAGGATTATGGTTTTATGCAACATTGGGTAATGTAACAGGTTCTATTACTAATTGGTTTTTGGGACGTTATTTTATTGGCTTTTTTAGCCATGATAGGGCGCGGAAAATCTTTTTGAAATATGGTATTTGGACGCTTTTATTTGCGTGGCTACCTGTTATTGGTGATCCATTGACTATTATTGCTGGCTTATTTAGAGTGCCAATTTTGTGGTTTACTTTATTAGTTTTTTTGGGTAAAGGCAGTCGTTATTTAGTCATTATTTTTCTAGTAACATAGACAAGTCAACTGCTCGAACATTCTTAGTTATCGCTCCAACTGAAATAAAATCAACCCCGGTTTCAGCAATAGCGCGTATGGTTTCTAAGCTGACACCGCCAGAAGCTTCTAATTTGATTTTACCATTAACCAGTGCGACTGCTTCGCGTAATTGCGACAAATTAAAATTATCAAGTAATAAACTATCTGCGCCCGCAGTTAAAGCTTCTTGAACTTGCTCTAAAGTTTCTACTTCAACTTCAACGGGAAAATTTGGGAATTTTTGCTTAGCTGTGTGGACTGCTTTGGTGATTGAACCAACTCCAACTATATGATTTTCTTTAATTAAAAACGCATCATAAAGCCCAAGACGATGATTAGTCCCCCCGCCACAGCAAACGGCATATTTTTGAGCATGGCGTAAACCTGGCAGGGTTTTTCTGGTATCTAATAAACGGGCATTTGTGCCGCTAATTGTTTTGACATAAGCTTGTGTTTTGGTTGCAGTTCCAGATAATAATTGTAAAAAATTCAAAGCAGTACGTTCACCAGTTAGCAAAGCGCGTGTTGAACCTTTTAGTTGACATAAAATTTGATTCGGGCTAATTGTATCACCATCTTGAGCTTGCCAAGTAATTTGTATGTTACTATCTATTTGCTTAAAAACTTCATCAAACCAAGCAGTGCCACATAAAATTGCAGATTCTCGACAAATAACTTGTGCATTTTTTGCTGTATCTGCGGGTATTAATTGTGCAGTAATATCGCCACTGCCTACATCTTCAGCAATGGCACGGCTTACGGTTTCTATTAAATCCTTGGGTAATTCATACTTATTCATAAATTATTTTTCTTCTCTAACTCATGTTACGCATCTTGATCGGAGTGCAAGGTAACCTTGCACTCCATGCTCGAATTTAAATATTTTTGGAATTTGAGTGCGTAACATCACTTATCTAAATCTTCTAGTAAAGCTTTTAAGCGAGCAACTTCAGCCTCAGCGGCTTCAGCACGTTGAGCTTGTTCAAGATAAGAGGCAAAACGTCTGCCATCGGGTCGATAAATAGATAATGTCTTAGCTTCTAGTTCAAAACGGATACCTAAGCGTGGACTTTTCCAACCGTGCATTTGTAAAATCGGCGATAAAATCTCACCAGTACGAATCCACCCAGATAACAAACCAGTTTCAGGATCATACAAATAATACTCTTCTACCCCATAATTTTCATAAAAATTAAACTTTTGATTCATTTCGCCTGGACGATTACCAGATGACCAAATCTCAAAAACGCACTGTGGCGCGATATTATCCTCTTCCCATTGTTTATATGAACCACGCTCGCCTTTTGGACGACCAAAAACCACCATTGCATTAGGTGCTATTCTGATTTTAGGATTACCCTTAACGGGATACCATAATAAATCACCTGCGACAAAAACGTCGGTTTTATCAGAAAATAGATTCTCTAGTTCACCAACAATTGTTGTAATCCATTTTAACTGTATTGTGTTATCAGCCATTGGTTTAATTAAGGATACTGACGTAAAATCAAGGTATCGCCACGCTGAGTGAATTCTAAATGCTTTAAAAAACTCATACCCAATAAAATCTCATTAGATTGCATATACGGATTAATACTAGCCCGCACATGACGTAATTCAATATTTCCCAAAGAAATACTATCAAGTTCAGTATAATAAGTTGTGATTACGCCATTAGCAGTACTAGATTGTATTGGCATACCACGCTGTAAGTTCAAACGGTTAGCAACATTTTCAGGAATAGAGACAATTGTTGCCCCTGTATCGAGAAAGAAAACTACAGGCTGTCCATTAATTTTACCATTCGCAACATAATGCCCATCACGATTGCGTTGCAATACAACTTCACGAATACCATTTTTATCATAGTTAGTGCTAAGTGTTTGATTAGGATTATGTTGCTTATCCAAAATCGAATTAAAAAATAAGGTAAGTAAACCGATAACAATTATCCAAGCGACAAAAATCATGCCCTTGCCAATACGTTGTGGTTGTTCGCTCATGGTGATATGCTATTTTTGGTTTTGAGGGATAAGTACTAGTTGTACTTAGAATTTAATGGATTAATGCCCAAAAACCTCCGAGGTTTTGAAAACCTCGGAGGTTTAGATACGCTTACTTCGTTTAGACTGAAATAACTAACTCTTACTTTAAAACGCCAAAACCAAAAAATAGGCTTTGGTTATGTTTAAGGGGCAAGCTCCCTAAGGTGATAAACCATCTATCACCTTTGTTATTACCTTGGTTCTCGGTAATGTCTGTCACTTAAAAGATTTTGAGGCTAATCTATAAGTTCAAAATCTTAAAATGCTAGTACAAAATTTCTTGTTTGTCAAAAAACAGGTTTTGATTTTGTGGTTTTAGTGTTTACTGCTAATTGTTATTTCTTACGCCACAAGGTAGTAGTTGAGGAAATGCCAAAAATATCTTGGCTTGGGTAATCCTGTTTTTCTACCTTGAGCAACTTGTCCATTTTCCGCAATCTTTTAACAATTTTGTAATGCAACTCTTTAAAAGGTCTATTCTTATCAGTGCAATCTGCTAAAGCAGCTACATAATCCTTTTGATGAGCATGAGCCAGTTTCAAAAAAAACTCATGTGAAGTAAACTGCCTATCCATTTTTGCAATGGTTTCTTTAAAACAACTTTCCAACCTATCAATCGCTTTCGCTTTTTTTGCCATAATATCTGATTATCCAACTAAATAATGAAAAATTATGCACTTAACCAATTTTAAATCAGTGCCTTTTCAGTATCACACAATTTAAATATCATCTCAAGAGTTTGGACAAAATGCAAAATATGGCATAATTTCTAATTTCTCGCAGTTTCATTTAAAAAGGCAAAAATTATGAGATTAATAATCAAAGGCTTATTCCTTTCGCTGAGCTTTTTTCTAAGTTACCCGGTGACTGCTGAAATTTGCGGTATCATTGCCACACGAGATTCATCACTCAACATTCGTCAAAGCCCTAGTCAAAGTTCGCTTATAATTAACCATGCCAATCGAGGCTCCGCAGTTCTCATCTTAGATAGCCGCGATTCATGGTACAGAGTTTTACTCAATGATGGTAAAACTGGTTATGGCAGTATGGTATATATTAAAAAACTTTCCGAACAAGATTATGAATGTTGCGCTATGATTACTACTCATAACCAACCACTTAATATCCGCAACGCGCCCTATAAATCGGCTAAAATCATTTACAAAGCCGCTAGCGGCTCCGCAGTAACTATTTTAGATTCACATGGCGCATGGTACAGGGTATTACTTAATAACGGCACAATTGGTTACGCCAGTAAAGACTACATCCAAGAACTCAATTAACCAAATCAATTAAAATTAATTATGTTTACCTCTCTCAATCCCATTGCTGGCATCAAAATCGGCACGGCTTGTGCCGAAATTAAGCAAACACAACATGATGATTTAACTTTGTTTCAATTACAAGGCACTTGTGCAGCAGTCTTTACCCGCAATGCCTTTTGTGCAGCCCCAGTTACAATTGCCAAACAGCACTTAGCAAGCACAAATCCCCGTTTTCTCCTAATAAACTCAGGCAATGCCAATGCTGGCACTGGCGAGCAAGGCATACGCGATGCCTTAGCATGTTGCCAAGTACTAGCAGACTTAACTGGCTGTGCAGTTAATGAAATCTTACCCTTTTCAACAGGCGTGATAGGCTCACCGTTACCTGTGGACAAAATACGCACTGCTTTACCTATTGCACTAGCAAACATTGAAACTAAAGGCTGGGAAAAAGCTGCTAAAGCGATTATGACAACTGATACAGTACCCAAAGCTGTCTCAGTTCAACAGCATATTCAAGGAAAAACAATAACAGTTACAGGAATATGCAAAGGTGCAGGCATGATAAAGCCAGATATGGCAACCATGTTGGCATTTATAGCAACCGATGTCACTGCCCCTAAAACCGTCTTACAAGCTTGTCTTAATCAAGCAGTGAATCGCAGCTTTAATCGGATAACAATTGATGGAGATACTTCTACCAATGATGCTTGTTTACTTATAGGCAGCGACAAGGATAACGGCTCTTTAAGCATAGATAGTACTGAACATCCCGCCTACGAGCCATTTTGCCAAATAGTTACAGAAGTTTGCATCAAATTAGCACAAGCCATAGTGCGTGATGGGGAAGGCGCAACTAAATTTATAACAATCTCCGTAGAACAAGGCAGTTCAGAGCAAGAATGCCTTAACGTCGCCTATACAATTGCCCATTCACCCTTAGTTAAAACCGCATTTTTTGCCAGCGATCCCAATTGGGGACGTATTTTAGCCGCAGTAGGTAGAACTGGACTAGAAAACCTAGATATTAATGCCATCCAAATTTATTTAGATGACATCTGCATTGTAGAAAATGGCGGAATGGCGGCAAGCTATACCGAAAAACAAGGACAAACAGTGATGGCTAAACCTGAAATCCAAATACGGGTATTATTAGGACGTGGAAAATCCCAAGAAACCATTTGGACTAGTGATTTGTCTTATGAATATGTGCGTATTAATGCTGAATATCGGACTTGATCAAAATGCTCATTAAGATTAAATGAGAAAAAAGGTGATCTTTATGATACCAAAAAATCGGCCAACACCACCAGGCGAATTTATCAAAGAAGATATTTTAAATGAACTAGGCTTAACACAAGCCCAACTCGCCGACATCTTAGGTGTTTCATACCAAACCCTAAACCAACTAATAAATGAAAAAAACCGTCTTACAGCTACTATGGCACTACGGCTTAGTCGATTTACCCAAACCAGTCCCGAAATGTGGTTAAATTTGCAATTGGCGGTTGATCTTTGGGACGCTTATCATAGTCAGGAAACAACGAAAATTGAGCAAATTCAGCCTTATGTAAATCTACCAAATTCTTATGCTCTTTAACATATTGGAGTCCAAAGCTTTAGCTTTGGCTGGTCGCCCAAAGCTAAAGCTTTGGACTCCAATATATCACTCGACTATCAAGTTTTTTTATTTAAGCCCTGAAAGGGCGAGATATACTAGCCTGGGGCATCGCCCCAGGTCTTAATCGACTCATAATAAGTAAATTTAGCCGCCACCGAAACCAATTCCCTTTCAGGATAACGCAGAGCCGTTAATTTACCCCCAAAAACGCAACCCGTATCAATACAAATCGTATTATTTACCCATTCCGCCTCTAATTTCGGCGTATGTCCATAAACCACCATCGCCCGTCCCTGATAATTTGCCGCCCAATCACGGCGCACTGGCAAACCAAACTCATCCATTTCTCCAGTAGTATCACCATAAAGCGCAAATGCACGCGCTCTCCCCGATCCAGAACCTTGCAATTGCTCACTCAAACCTGCGTGAGCTACAACTAAATTACCATTATCTAATAAATATTGAAATTCTAAATTATCAATAAAATCAATTACATGATTAACAAATGTCGCCGAACAAGTTTCTAATTGCTCTACTGACTCCGCTAAACCATACTTTAATTTCAGCTTTTTACCCTTTAAATATCGCCGCAATTTTATATCATGATTTCCAAGCACACAAAGAGCACAACCATTCGTAACCATAGACATCACAAGACGCAAAACTTCGGGAATTTTAGGCCCCCGATCAACTAAATCACCTAAAAAAATTACTTTACGTCCCTCTGGATGACAAAAACCTCTTTCTTCCAAATAGCCTAGCTTCTGCAACAATTCTACCAGCTCATCAAAACAGCCATGCACATCACCGATAATATCAAAAGGCCCATGATCACCTTTCTGATTCCACAACGGCGGTATCAACACCAGTTCAGCCGCATCAACATCTTTCACTGAATCCAAAAAAGTAATATGCTTAAAACCTTCCGATCTCAAAACTGGCAACGAAGCCTTAAAATCACGATACTGTTTATATATAACCTCTGGCCCAAAATGGCGATCAGTGCGTTTTTTATTCCTATATTGGCATAAGTTTTCAGGCAAATTAAAAACGATAGCAACTGGCAAAGCATGATATTTACGCGCCAAAGCCAACAACGACTGACGAGCCTCTGGTTTCACATTCGTAGCATCAATCACCGTTAATTTACCAAATGATAAACGCTTTGCCGCAATCAAATGTAAAATTTCAAAAGCTTCTTGAGTCACTAATTGATTATTTTCATCATCAGCAACTAAAGCACGACAATGATCCGAAGATATAATCTCAGTGGACTTAAAATGTTTTTTTGCAAAACTTGACTTACCAGAACCTGAGACACCAATGAGTAAAACTAATGAAAATTCGGGTATTTTTAAAGGCATTTTATGAAATTTTAGTCAGATACATCTAAGCTCCAAAGGGCAACCACAAGGGATTGCCCCTACATCATTGTTTGTAGGGGCAATCCCTTGTGGTTGCCCTGCGCTGGAGTGTGGGAACGAGAGTGCGTAACATCAGTTCCTAAAATAAAAATACAAGTTTATTCCAATAAATAGTGTATAATAACAAGGCTAAAATTATCCACAATACTTTTTTAAAGAGGAATATAGAAAATGGGACTATTTGACATGTTCACAAGTGACAATGAGGAAATGACACCTCATTTTGCTTTTGCCACCTCATTGATTTACATGATGAAAGCTGATGGCGTTATTGCAAATGAAGAAGTTGGACAATTATTAGCTGTACTTGGTGGTGAAGAAAGTGGCGGCACTATTGGAGTGGGCGCTAACAATAGACAGCTTTTAAATCGTGCCATTAAGTATGCTGAAAAAAACCCACTAGACAAATTTCTCTCTGAAGCTGCACCCGTACTGAATGATGCACAAAAAATGTGTATCTTAACAAATATTCTTGACTCCTCACTTTCAGACGGAGAAGCAGCTCCTGAAGAGCAAGAAATATTTAATAAATTTTTACAAGCGTTTGATATTTCTGAAGAACGCTTCAAACCGTTTTTTGATGTCCTCCTGCTGAAAAATGATCGCACCGTTTTTACTAACGCCAATCATCCTAGCAATGCCGAAGGCTACACAGTACAACTAAAAATCTAATACTTCACCCCTTTCCCCTTTTGCGGAAAGGGAAAAATTAAAACTTACCAAAACTACTAACTATCAAACGACCTATCTTCTCTTTTAAGCCGAAATTATTGATTTTTATAGAATTTTGTAATTTATAAATATTCCGTAAATGAGTTAAATTTAAATGGTTTTTTATTCGTGCCAAAACCTCATCATCTTGAAAGGGTTTGGTAATATAATCAATAGCTCCAGCTTCAAAGGCTTTAACTTTAATAGCAGTATCCTCCAAAGAACTCATAAAAATAACCGGAATGTCTTCAAATTGAGAATTAGCTTTAATTTGACGGCAGGTTTCAAAACCGTCTATTCCAGGCATTATCACATCCAATAAAATTAAATGCGGCTGCTTATACTCAAGAATCTCCAACGCCTGTTCTCCATTTTCAGCAACATAAACCTCAAAATTGTTACTTTTTAACAACTCGGATAAAACGTGTAATTGAATAGAAGAATCATCAACAATGAGAACTTTAGGTGGTTTAGCCATAATCATGCTTAAGATATTTTTACAATTTGAAAAATAAATTTGTGCCGCTTTATCCGTTTCATTGACTTGGAGAACTTTCTCAAAACATTTTAGAGCATCTTCAAATCTCTCATTTTGAAAATACCAAATACCCCTTTCAAAATCTGCCTGCGTTTTAGATTTCAACTCAATACTAATCGGCGAATCAGCATTAAAAATTTCATAAACTGTAACAGCCTTTTTTTTCCCTTTAACAGTCACACGATCAATCAAGCGTATTTTATATTGTGAAATATTAGTTAATCGCCGATAAGTTTGCTGTGTAATTAATAAAGGAGTGCCATAAATTTTAGTTAAACCTTCAATGCGTGAGGCCAAATTAACCGCATCTGAAATAACTGTGCTATCCATGCGATTTTCTCCACCAACAGTCCCTAGCATTAATTGCCCCGTATGAATTCCAATTCCGATTGAAAATTCCTTGAGATTATTCCTTTTACGTTCTTGATTATATTTTACAATTTCTTTCAACATAGCAATGGCAGCCAGCACAGCATCATTGCTTGCAAACAATGCCATAATTGCATCACCAATATATTTATCAATAAACCCATTATGCTCAAGAATAATAGGTTCCATTTTTTTTAAATAATTATTAATAAAATTAAAATTTTCTTTTGGTGTCATCTGTTCAGATATTGCAGTAAAGCCCCTAATATCAGCAAACATAATGCTCATTGTTTTTTCAACACAATTACCTAACTGAATTTGATCATATTCTTCAATTCCTAAAATTTTCAAAAATTCAACTGGCACAAATTTATGGAAAGTTGCTATTTTCCTTTCCAATTCATGGTGCTTTTCAATTAATTGTTTTTCATTAAAATAACTTTTTAGTGCTTCTGAAACAGTTAAAGCTAAATCTTCGGCATTCCATGGTTTAGAAATATAGCGATATAATTTGGCATCATTAATCGCATTCACTACTGCCATCAAATCCGCCTGCCCTGTCAACATAACTTTGCGTGTTTGTGGAGAAATCATATGAATAGATTTTAAAAGTTCATCCCCTTTTAAATTTGGCATCATGTAATCAGAAATCACCAAAGGAATTTCATAATCTTCTTCTAACAATTCCTTAAATAATTCTAAAGCATCTTCTCCACATTCTGCGGTTTCAATCAAGTACTCATTACCAAAAACATACTTAAGTTCTACTTTAAGACTATCAAGTATAGTTTGCTCATCATCGACACAAATAATCGTTTTCTTTTTATTCATAATTGAGACTCGATTCAATAGTTTCAAACAACTCTTTTCCATCCCAAGGCTTATGTAAACAACAATGCAAATTAGCAAGTTGCTTAGCACGATTAATCGCTTCATCATCAGCTTGCCCAGTCAACAAAACTGTAATAATATTCGGATATTTATCATGAACACTGATTAGAAACTCATCTCCCTTTATACCAGGCATTAACCAATCAGAAATAACCACGATCATGCCAACATTCTCCTCTTGTAAATCTTCAAGAATTTCCATAGCATCATCGGCATTTTCTGCCATTTCATAGATAAAACGATTACCAAAGTTTTCTTTAAGTTCTCTCTTTAAACTTTCCAAGACTATGACTTCATCATCAACACATAAAATTACAGGTTTATTAGACAAAAGTTTTTTCCTCATTATTAGACTTCTCCCTGAATAAGCATTTCTCCCTCCCCCTAACCCTCCTCCCGCTGGGCACTCTCTTATACACAAGGGCAACCACAAGGGATTGCCCCTACATCATTGTTTGTAGGGGCAATCCCTTATGGT
>JALWSU010000435.1 GCA_026993485.1 Thiotrichaceae bacterium
GAGCACAGCGATTAAACCTGCCAGGTTTTTAAAACCTGGCAGGTTTGTACTGAACTAAATCGGGTAACGCTATAAGTACCAAACCATGAATTTTAGTATATATTGGAGCGAAGAAGCTTCTCTTTGCTCCAAACGAAGTAAGCGTAGCTAAAATATCAGATTATTCTTGCACGGGTTACCTGTACTTGGATTATGCATTGGCTTCTTTTTTCTCGGTTTTATCAGTTTCAGTTTTTTCTATTAATTGAACTTCACCATTACCATTGACGGCTTTTTCATCAACAATACAACGTATTACGTTTTTACGCGATGGTATATTGAACATACAACTGCGTAAGAGTTGTTCTTGTATGCTGCGTAAACCACGTGCGCCAGTTTTATGTTTTAAAGCTTTTGCCGCAATTGCCGAAAGTGCTTTGGGTGTGAATTCCAGTTCGACATTTTCGTAGGAGAACAATTTTTTGTATTGACGCACTAAGGCATTGCGTGGCTTAGTTAAAATTTTTACTAATGCGTCTTCATCTAAGTGTTCTAATGTTGCAATAATGGGGAAACGTCCTATAAATTCTGGAATTAGTCCAAAACGACGTAAATCTTGGGGCTGTGTTTCTCGTAATAATTGTTCAGCACTAATTTGAGTTTCTTCTTGATTTTCCAGTGGGGCATTAAATCCAATTTTGCTTGGTTTCGGATCGATACGTTTTGCGACTTGTTTTTCCAGATCGACAAAAGCACCACCGGCAATAAATAAAATATTCTTGGTATTTAAGATGACAGTTTCAGTTCTATGTTGGTCTACAGGTAGCTCAAGATGAACAGTAGTGCCTTCAACCAGTTTGAGTAGAGCTTGTTGCACCCCTTCACCAGATACATCCCGTTCTACCATCGCACTTTCTGAAGTGCGTGCAATTTTGTCAATTTCATCAATATAAACAATGCCCCATTCAGCTAGTTCCACATTGCCATTAGCTGCTTTGACTAGGCGTTCTAAAATAGTTTCGACATCATCGCCTACATAGCCAGCTTGGGTTAAAGTTGTGGCATCAGCAATTACAAATGGTACACCGACAATTTTAGCTAAGGTACTGGCTAATAAAGTTTTTCCAGTACCAGAAGGGCCGAGCATTAGTATATTAGATTTATTGATTTCTACATCATCATGTTGCTGATCAATCTCTATGGATGATTGATCGTAGTATAAGCGTTTATAATGATTATAAACAGCAACAGCGAGGATTTCTTTAGCAAGCTCTTGCCCGATTACATAATCGTCTAAACGCGCTTTTATAGCAGCAGGGGTAGCTAAGGAATTTTCCTCATCCTCTGTCATGGTGCGTTTACGTTCCCAATTGCTGACGACTTGATAGGCAAGACGCGCACAAGTTTCACAAATATAGCCATCTGCGCCTTCAATGAGTGGAGTGTTAGGGCTGGCGTTTATTCCACAAAAAGAACAGTGTGCAAGCGAATTAGTTTTCATGTAGTTAGGAATTATTGCCTTTGTCTAAAGATTGGGTTTGATATTCAATGGGCAAAGCAGGCTGATTTGCCATATTATCTGAAGCACGGATTAAGCTACCATTCACTTCTGCCCCCTTTGCCACTTCAATGATATTATAATATACATTGCCAGTTATATGGGCATGAAGTGCTAACTCAAGATATTCTTCTGCATAAACATTACCAATAATAGTGCCATTGATAATTATATTGGGTACGCGCACCTCTCCTTTGATTGAACCTTGTTCACTTAAAGTTAATACTGAGCCTGATTCTTCAGGGGCATTGATATTACCTTCAACTTTGGCATCAATATGCAAACCTCCGGTGAAAATAATATCACCTTTGATTTGGGTTTGTTGACCAAGTAATGAATCAATTTGGGTGACTTTTTTTTTACGTTTTCCCCACATATTTACCACTCCTTTAATTGTTAATTAAGGTAATAAGCCTACGCCCTTTAATCCCATTGTTTCTGCGAAACCAAACATAATATTCATATTTTGAATAGCTTGTCCAGCCGCGCCTTTAACTAAATTGTCAATGACTGATAATACCACAATTGTTTTGCCATCTTGGGGGCGATGTATTGCTAATTGGCAAGTATTCACTCCACGTACATTTCGCGTGTCTGGATGCGATTTGAGAGGTAATACGTCAACAAACGGTTCATCTTGATAACGTTGTATAAACAATGTTTGTATTTCATCTAAACTGACATTAGTTAGTGTTGTTGCGTATAAAGTCGCCTCAATGCCGCGAATCATTGGGACTAAATGGGGTACAAAAGTTAAACCAACTGGTTGAGAGCTGTGGAGATTTAAGCCTTGACAAATTTCTGGCCAATGGCGATGTCCAGAGACATTATAAGCTTTAAAACTTTCTCCGACTTCGCCCATTAAAGTTCCAACACTGGCTTTACGTCCTGCGCCACTTACTCCTGATTTCGCATCGGCGATTAAATGTTGTGGATCAATTAGATTGGCTTCTAATAAGGGTATAAATCCCAATTGTATTGCTGTGGGATAACAACCGGGATTGGCGACTAAACGCGCTTTGGCAATCTCGGCTTTATTGACTTCGGGCAATCCATAAACGGCTTCAGCAACTAAATCAGGGCAAACATGTTCCATACCATACCAGTGTTGCCAAACAGTTAAATCTTTTAGACGAAAATCAGCTGCTAAGTCAATAATTTTAACACCTGCCTGGAGTAAATTGGGGGCCGTTTGCATAGCAGTGCCGTTAGGTGTAGCAAAAAATACAATATCACACTCTGGCAAATTAGCTTTAGTGGGTTCTGTAAAGGCTAAGTCTATATGCCCTCGCAAATTAGGAAAAAAATCTGCTACTTGTTTCCCAGACTCTGCACGAGAGGTGATTGCTTGTATTTGAACTTGTGGATGATTTACCAATAAACGTAATAATTCAACACCGGTATAACCTGTAC
>JALWSU010000436.1 GCA_026993485.1 Thiotrichaceae bacterium
CCAATTAACGGTACCGCTGGGAGGGGGGAATTTACCCTATTGAATCTAGTAGTGTTTTTTCTTCCCCCTCCCAGCGGTACCGTTAATTGGTATTGACTTTCAATTGCGATCAAAAAATCGGCTGGTACGCAGTGAGTGTCTTGATGCAATAAGGGTTACGGTTTTTACCACCTCCGCCTCGCTGCTCAAGCCGCAAGGCGGAGGTGGTATTAATTGCTCAAGGTTGTTTTTTTATACAAACATATAGTTATGAAAAATATATTAAGTCAAGTATTTAGGGACAAGTCTAGTGTACTATAGCACTACCCGTTTGTATAAAATACAGCGATTAAACCTGCCAGGTTTTAAAAACCTGGCAGGTTTGTACTTAACTAAATCGGGTAACGCTATAGCGATGCGCCTTAAGATATTTTAATAAGCCATCAGTAGAAAGATCATGTTCAACATTATCAGCTTCATTAGATTGAAGAGCAGGTAATAAAGTACTGGCAACTTGTTTGCCCAGTTCTACACCCCACTGATCAAAAGGATTAATCCCCCAACAAATGCCTTGTACAAAAACCTTGTGTTCATATAGGGCAATTAATGTTCCTAATATTTGTGGTGTTAATTTTTGATAAACCAGCGTATTAGTTGGCTGATTACCCGGAAAGACACGGTGGGGTAAAGATTCATTAGATACTAATGCTTGCTTTGTCTCCTCTGGAGTTCTACCCATCATTAAGGCATGAGTTTGTGCTAATGCGTTAGATAATACCGCATCTTGATGTCCAGCCAATTGGTATTGACTTTCAATCGCGATCAAAAAATCGGCTGGTACGCAGTGAGTGCCTTGATGCAATAGCTGATAAAAGGCATGTTGCCCATTATTCCCTGGTGCGCCCCAAATAATAGGACAAGTAGAATAGTCAACCCGATCTCCGTCACGAGTCACACGCTTGCCCAAACTTTCCATAATCAATTGTTGCAAATGAGCGGGAAATAGTGACAAACTATAGTCATAAGGTAATACAGCTTGGCTGTTAGCACCAAAAAAATTGCTATACCATAGCCCAATTAATCCTAGTAACACTGGCAAATTTTTTTTAAATGGTGCGGTTTCAAAATGCTGATCTAATTGGTGTGCGCCATCTAATAACTTTTCAAAGTTATCCATACCAATCATTACTACAATCGGTAAACCAATAGCTGACCATAAAGAATAACGTCCACCAACCCAATCCCAAAATTCAAACATATTTGCTGGATCCATTCCAAACTCAATTACTTTGTCCTTAGCAGTACTTACAGCAACAAAATGTTTAGCAATCGCTTTATCATTACCCAATTTATCAGTTAACCATTGCCGCGCACTTTGTGCATTAAGCAAAGTTTCTTGAGTAGTAAAGGTTTTCGAGGCGATAATGAATAAAGTCGTTTCGGGATCCAGTTCGTCTAAAATTTCACCAATATGTGTACCATCAACATTAGAGACAAAATAACTGCGTAAGCGGGGATGATGATAAGCTTTTAACGCTCTTGTTACCATAGCTGGGCCTAAATCTGAGCCGCCAATGCCAATATTTACAACAGACTGAATTTTTTTACCAGTATAACCACGCCATTCCCCGTCACGCACTGAGTCGCTGAATTGACGCATTTTGTCTAATACTGCATTAACATCAGGCATCACATCTTTGCCATCAACTAAAATCGGACGATTAGAACGATTACGCAGGGCAATATGCAAAGCTGCGCGTTGTTCAGTATTATTAACCTTATCCCCTTGAAATAGGCGGACAATCCAATCTTGCAAACGCGCTTCTACTGCAAGCTGTTGTAATAAATCTAATGTATCAGCCGTTAAGCGATTTTTAGAATAATCCAAGAATAAGCCACAGGCTTTGACGGAAAACCGTTCAAAACGTTGGCTATCAAGAGCAAAAAGCTCACGTAAATGAATAGGGGCTATATAAGCCTGATGGGTTTTCAGGGCAGCCCAGATTGCGGAATGACTAATGAGATTGCTCATAATTATAATAATCTGCCAGTTTAATTTCAGATTGTTAGTAGTAAAGCATTAATTTTCATGGATTTTACTGGGTTATCCCTGTAAGCTATTCTTGAAAATTAGCCAATTTCTGTTCATAATGAAAAACACAGCTTGATTTTACTCACATATATAGTAGCATTGCCCGATTTAGTTAAGCACATTTACGCTCCAAACCTGCCAGGTTTTAAAAACCTGGCAGGTTTAATCGCTGTATTTTATACAAACGGGCAGTGCTATATATAGCATTGCCCGATTTAGTTAAGCATATTTACGCTCCAAACCTGCCAGGTTTTAAAAACCTGGCAGGTTTAATCGCTGTATTTTATGCAATCGGTTAACGCTATAATAATCCTGATTTTTGTACCACACAACTGGACTAATCCTAATATGCCAACCATAGAACAAATCATTCAAGGTAGTACAATTAGCTCATTTCCAGCTTTGGTTTATACCCCAAACCGCCGCAATAGTCGTAATCGTTTTCCAGAAAATTGTATCTTTAAAAAAGAATCGAAACAAGAAGCTAAAACAACCGCTCAACCAGAGAAAAATCTACATCCAGCAGTAATTTGTGGACCATCAAGATCGTCGGAAGGAGTTATCTTATATTATTTAGTGGAATGGTTAGATTAGGATTTTCGCTTGTAGTAGGTGACAACACCAGATTGAATCAACAAAATCAGCAACCAAGCCAATAGCATGGTAACAACGGTATGGCTGAGAAAATGATCGCCAATGAGCATTTTATAAGTCCCGATACTCCAAGATAAAATCATGACACTAATCAGCGCAACGCGTTTATTGCGTTTGGTTTTGAATAAAAAAAACAAGGATAACAAAGCAAAGCCGCCACTGGCATGACCTGCTGGAAAACATTTAATTTTGCCTTGTTGTTGGAAA
>JALWSU010000437.1 GCA_026993485.1 Thiotrichaceae bacterium
AGAGAGTGCGCTGGAGCGTGGGAACTAGAGTGCGTAACATCAGTTAATCATCAATTAGGAGTAATTATATGCCCATTATTAAAATGACAGATTTAGACCTTGCCAATAAACGAGTGCTAATTCGTGAGGATTTAAATGTGCCACTGAAAGATGGCAAAGTTGCCAGCGATATTCGGATTCAGTCCTCGCTGCCTACCATCAAACATGCTCTTGATGCTGGCGCAAAAGTGATGTTGATGTCTCATTTAGGTCGTCCAAAAGAGGGCGAATTTGACCCCGCCGCTTCTTTGGCACCTGTTGCTAAGCATTTGGAAAAATTATTAGGTAAACCAGTTAGATTAGTTAAAGATTGGTTGGATGGGGTTGATGTAGCTGCTGGTGAAGTTGTACTTTGTGAAAATGTCCGTTTTAATAAGGGCGAGAAAAAGAATGATGATGAGTTGTCCAAAAAAATGGGGGCTTTATGTGATGTTTATGTGATGGATGCTTTTGGTACTGCTCATCGCGCCCAAGCTTCTACACATGGCGTTGCTAAATATGCTCCTATTGCTTGTGCTGGTCCTCTTTTAGCTAGAGAATTAGAGGCTTTGGGTAAAGCCTTAGATAATCCTGCCCGTCCAATGGTTGCCATTGTTGGTGGCTCTAAAGTTTCTACAAAACTCACGGTTCTAGAATCCCTGTCTAAAGTTGTTGATGAATTAATTGTTGGTGGTGGTATTGCTAATACCTTTATTGCTGCTGAGGGTCATAATGTTGGTAAGTCTTTGTATGAAAAAGATTTAATTGAGGAATCGAAAAAACTTTCTGCTGCGGCAAAATCGCGGGGTGGTGATATTCCAGTTCCTACCGATGTTGTTGTTAGCACAGTTAGTCCTTTTGAGCAAGCGGATGCGCCTGCAAGTTTGAAGGCTGTAAATGCAGTTGCTGATAATGAAATGATTTTTGATGTTGGTCCTGATACTTCGGCGAAATTTGCAGAAATTTTGAAAAAAGCTGGCACGATTGTTTGGAATGGTCCAGTAGGCGTATTTGAATATGATCAATTTGGTGCTGGTACTAAGGCTTTAGCTGAGGCTATTGCGGAAAGTAGTGCATTTTCTATTGCTGGTGGTGGTGATACATTAGCTGCTGTAGATAAATACAATATTGCTGATAAAGTTTCATATATTTCTACGGGTGGCGGTGCTTTTTTAGAATTTTTAGAAGGTAAAAAATTACCCGCTGTTGCGATTCTTGAGGAACGCGCTAAATCATAGTAGTATAAACAGGTGCTTAGATGCTAAGAAGAACGAAAATCATCGCCACTTTGGGACCATCGACTGATGATCCCGCAATGTTGGATAAAATCATCCAAGCTGGTGTTGATGTTGTGCGCCTGAATTTTTCCCATGAAACGCCTGAAGTTCATCAAAAACGTCTGAAAAAACTGCGTCAACGTGCCAAAGTTTATGGACGTACAATAGGCGTGATTGCTGATTTGCAAGGTCCTAAAATTCGTATCGAAGCCTTTAAGGAGGGCAAAATTACCTTAAAGGAAAATGATAAATTTATTCTTGATGCTGCTTGTAAAGCTAAAGATGGTAATCAAGAGCGGGTTGGTATTACTTATAAACCGTTACCCAAGGATGTTCATGCAGGTGATGTTTTATTATTGGATGATGGCCGAATTGTTTTAAAAGTTAGCGAGATTGTTGGTAATGAAGTACGTTGTATAGTGAGAGTTGGTGGGATACTCTCCAATTCTAAAGGTATTAATCGTCAAGGTGGTGGTTTGTCTGCTGATGCCTTAACGGATAAAGATCGTGCTGATATTATTCACATTGCGAAAATGCCAGTAGACTATTTAGCGGTTTCATTTCCTCGTAGTGCTAAAGATATTGAAGATGCGCGGAAATTATTATTAGCTGCGGGTAGTAAAGCTGGTATTATTGCTAAAATTGAACGTGCTGAGGCTCTTGATAATGCTGAAGAAATTATTAAAGCATCTGATGCTATAATGGTTGCACGCGGTGATTTAGGCGTAGAAATTGGCGATGGTAATTTGCCTCCAGTGCAAAAGCGTTTAATTAAGCAAGCCCGTGATTTAAATACGGTGGTAATTACAGCAACACAAATGATGGAGTCGATGATCGAAAATCCGATTCCTACCCGTGCTGAGGTTTTTGATGTTGCAAATGCAGTTTTTGATGGTACTGATGCTGTTATGTTATCGGGTGAAACCGCTGCGGGTAAATATCCGGATAAAGCGATTCTTGCTATGGATGGAGTTTGCCGAGTAACAGAAAAACAACGCAGTGTACGGGTTTCTCAACATCGCTTAGATAAGCAATTTGGGCGCATTGATGAAGCGGTTGCTATGGCGACTATGTACACTGCGAATCATTTAAATATTGCTGCAATTGCTGCGTTGACGGAATCGGGTTCAACTCCTTTATGGATGTCACGGATTAATTCAGGTATTGCTATTTTTGCTTTGTCACCTCATACCAGTACTTGTAATAAGGTTACCTTATATCGTGGAGTTTATCCCATAAAATTTAAGAAAGTTTATAAAGTCAATACGATAGAAGCGAATCAGTTGATTTTAACCGAATTGAAAAAACGCGGTGCTATCAGTGAAGGTGATTTAGTGCTTTTAACAAAGGGTGATTTAAATGGCATTGCAGGCGGAACTAATTTAATGAAAATCGTCTGTGTTGGAGAATAAAGCCCCAAAGGGCAACCACAAGGGGGCAACCACAAGGAATTGCCCCTACATACATCATTGTTTGTAGGGGCAATCCCTTGTGGTTGCCCTCCCTTGTGGTTGCCCTCCCTTGTGGTTGCCCTCCCTTGTGGTTGCCCTCCCTTGTGGTTGCCCTCCCTTGTGGTTGCCCTCCCTTGTGGTTGCCTGGCGTTTCAGGATTAAAC
>JALWSU010000438.1 GCA_026993485.1 Thiotrichaceae bacterium
TTTTTCGGCAATGGTATTGACTCTTTAAAAGCTTCAATAATTTCTTCTAGTTGTTCTTTCAACAGTTTATTAAAATTTTCTTCGCCCTGCTCTTTTAAATCCAATAAGCATTTATCTATTTTGGCTTTAATTTCTGTTTCAAAAGCGATTGGGAGAGAATCTTTTGGTGCTACCATAAATGCCCTTAATTTTCTGCTTAAAAATTAAAATCAATCTTACTGATACTACCAGATTGATTTTATTTAATTTTTAGCTCTTATCACTTTTAATCATTGCATAAGCAGAATGATTATGAATCGACTCAAAGTTTTCTGATTCAACTATATAAGCCGCCACTCGATCATCCTGATTCAGTTCCGCCGCAATATCTCGCACAATATCTTCAACAAATTTCGGATTATTATAAGCGCATTCAGTGACATATTTCTCATCAGGGCGTTTCAATAAACCAAACAGCTCACAAGATGCCTGTTTTTCAACTAAATCAATCAAGTCCTCAATCCATAAAAAACCATTGGTTTTAGCAGTAACTGTTACATGAGAACGCTGATTGTGTGCTCCGTATTCAGAAATCTTTTTAGAACAAGGGCATAAGCTGGTAACTGGTACCACAACTTTGACTGTTATGACAGGAGTTTTACCTGTTATTTCCCCTATAAAAGTGACTTCATAATCTAGTACACTCTTAACACCAGAAACTGGGGCAGTTTTTCTGACAAAATAAGTGAAAGTCATCTCAATATGACCAGAACTAGCTTCTAAACGCTTCAGCATTTCAACAAGCATTTCTTTAAACGATTCTACCGTAATTTCATACTCATGCTCGTTAAGAATCTCTACAAAGCGTGACATGTGCGTACCCTTGAAATCATGGGGCAAGTTAACATACATATTAAAATTAGCGATTGTATGTTGTTCACGTCCAGAACGATCATTTACACGTACCGGATATTTTATGTCCTTAATCCCAACCTGATCAATCGCAATACGGCGCGTATCGTGACTATTTTGAACGTCAGGCATAGAACCAGTGGTAGGCTGTGTCATCGTAAAACTCCTGTTGTTACTGACTTAATTATTTAAATATTTATTAATTGCAACTACAATACCTTTAGCATCTAAACCACATTTTGCTAATAAGGTATCGGTATTTCCGTGTTCAAGAAACTTATCGGGTAAACCTAAATTTAATACTTGTATCAACTGCCCTTGTGCCTGTAAATATTCATTAACAGCACTACCAGCTCCGCCCATAATTATGTTTTCTTCAATAGTCACTAATAAATCATGCTGTTCCGCCATTTGCATGATTATTTCAGTATCTAAAGGTTTGACAAAGCGCATATTAACTACACTGGCATCCAACATTTCCGCAGCTTTTAAAGCAGTTGTCAACAAGGTTCCAAAAACTAGCAAGGCGACTTTTTGCCCCTGACGGCGTAACTCAGCTTTGCCAATTGGCAAACTACTCAATTTTGACTCTACTGGCACACCAATTCCCACACCACGCGGATAACGAACTGCACTTGGGCCATCGTATTTAAAACCTGTTGTTAGCATTTGTCGGCATTCGTTTTCATCGCTAGGAGCCATGATCAGCATATTGGGGATGCAACGTAAATAAGCAATATCAAAGCTACCTGTATGAGTTGGACCATCTGCACCCACTAATCCAGCGCGATCTATCGCAAATAGTACTGGCAAATTCTGCAAGGCGACATCATGTATTAATTGATCATAAGCACGTTGCAAAAAGGTAGAATAAATCGCCACTACTGGTTTTAATCCTTCACAAGCCAAGCCAGCGGCAAAGGTAACACTATGCTGTTCCGCAATCCCAACATCAAAATAACGATCTGGATATTGCTTTGAGAATTTGACTAAACCTGAACCTTCGCACATGGCTGGCGTAATTCCCATTAAACGCTCATCCTCAGCAGCCATATCACATAACCAATTCCCAAAAATTTGAGTATAAGTTGGAATCTTGCTAGATTTCGCTAACATTTTACCAGTTTCTGGGTCAAAAGCTGTAACCCCATGATAACTACAGGGATTTTCTTCAGCACTCGGAAAACCTTTACCTTTTTGGGTAATAATATGCAAAAATTGTGGACCTTTTAAAGCTTTAACATTTCTCAAAGTTGGCAATAATGCTGAAAAATCATGCCCATCAATAGGACCAATATAATTAAAGCCTAATTCCTCAAATAGCGTCCCCGGCACAACCATACCTTTTAAATGCTCCTCTGTGCGCTTAGCCAGTTCACGCATAGTTGGAATACGTCTTAAGATTTCCTTACTATTTTCACGCATTGAAGCATAAAGCGGACTTGATAACACCTTTACCAAATACTTCGACAAACCTCCCACATTTTCGGAAATTGACATATTATTATCATTTAAAATCACCAACAAATTGGCATCCAAATCACCAGCATGATTTAAAGCCTCAAATGCCATACCCGCCGTCATCGCTCCATCACCAATAATTGCCACAGTTTTACGATGATTTAAGCCGCGTTGCTGATTAGCAATAGCCATGCCCAAAGCAGCACTAATAGAAGTACTAGAATGTCCCACACCAAAACTATCATAAACACTCTCACTACGTTTAGGAAAACCTGCTATACCCCCTAACTGACGCAAACTCGACATCGCCTCACGTCGCCCCGTCAAAATTTTATGCGGATAACTTTGATGCCCAACATCCCAAACTAAACGATCTTCGGGAGTATTAAAAATGTAATGCAGGGCAATAGTGAGTTCAACCACCCCCAAATTGGACGCAAAATGCCCCCCTGTGCGACTTAAAGTTTTCACCAAAAAATCGCGTAACTCTCTAGCCAATTGTGGTAATTGATGCTCAGGCAAACTGCGTAATTGAGCTGGTGTGTCGATTTTTTCCAGTAATGGTGGATTCATTTCAGTTTGTATTGATAATTGTGGTTTAGAAAAATCCTTATTTTTAGTAACATCTTGAATCTTATCATCTATTAAAAATTGACTGATCATAGTGCGTGCATAAAAATTCTTCAAAATTTTTATTATAAGTAAGTATAGTCTGATTTAACAAAATTCGCTTATCTTCGCTCAAGGATCGGAGTCCAAAGCTTCAGCTTTGGCTAGCCCGTTCTAAAGCTAAAGCTTTGGACTCCAAATACTTACCATTTTTTAACATTTTGTTTTTATTACAAAAACCTAAAAAAATGATGCTATTAGTACGTAAGTCCTATGCAAATTAAACTTGATTAAACATCAAAGCTGTCAAAACAAAATCTAGTGCCAAAGTTGCTAATGAAGAATGTACCACAGTTCGCGTGGTTGCACGGCTAACTCCTTCGGAAGTAGGGGTGCAATCATAGCCTTGAAAGACGGCTATCCAAGTCACCACTATTCCAAAAACTATACTTTTGATAACACCATTAAGTATGTCATCAATCAAATCAGTTTTGTCTTGCATTTGTGACCAATAAGCACCAGCATCTACCCCTAACAATTGAACTACAACCAGATAGCCGCCAAAAATACCAACCGCACTGAATATAGCTGCAAGTAAAGGCATTGAAATCATACCACCAAGCAAACGAGGGGTTACAACACGCTTCAGCGGATTCACCGCCATCATTTCCATACCAGATAGTTGTTCTGTAGCTTTCATTAGTCCAATTTCTGCCGTCAATGCCGAACCAGCTCGTCCAGCAAATAGCAATGAAGTTAATACTGGTCCAAGTTCACGCACTAAAGACAGGGAAACAACTGCACCTAGCGACTCAGTTGCTCCGAAATTGACTAGGGTATTATAGCCCTGCAAGCCTAATACCATACCCACAAATAGCCCCGATACAATTATAAGACTTAGGGAAAGTACTCCAACACTATAAATTTGTGCAATAATTAAATACGGGCGCAAAAGTATGCCGGGAATATTGGCAACTATCCGCAGAAAAAAGATATGTCCACGCCCCAAGTTGGCTAAAATTTTTAAAACTGCATGGCCTAATTGTTGAAATTGGTCTATCATTTAGCTCTCCCTAATAAATCTTGTACATAATCTGGTGCTGGATAATGAAATGGTACCGGGCCATCAGATTCACCATTTAGGAACTGCTGAAGCCAAGCTGATTTTGAAGTATTTAATTCATCTGGAGTCCCTGAACCAACAATCTTGCCATTAGAAATGACGTAAATATAATCCGCAATGCTAGCAGTTTCTGGCACATCATGCGATACAATAATACTAGTTAAACCCAAAGCTTGGTTAATAGATTTAATCAATTGCACTAATACACCCATTGAAATGGGATCTTGCCCAGTAAAAGGTTCATCATACATAATCATCATGGGATCAAAAACTAAGGCTCTAGCTAATGCGACTCGTCGTGCCATACCCCCAGAAAGTTCGCTAGGCATCAGTTCGCGCGCTCCGCGTAGCCCAACAGCTTGTAGTTTCATTAACACCAAATTATGAATTATAGATTCAGGTAATTTAGTATGTTCACGCAAAGGAAAAGCAACATTTTCAAAAACATTTAAATCAGTAAGTAAAGCCCCACTTTGAAATAACATACCCATACGCTTACGCAAACTATAAAGAGCGTTTATACCTAAATTAGGCACCTGAAGGCCATCAACTTCGATTGTCCCAGCATCAGGGATTAATTGTCCGCCAATTAAACGGAGTAATGTTGTTTTTCCCGTACCACTTGGGCCCATAATCGCTGTGATTTTTCCGCGTTGCATATCCATATCAATATTATCAAAGATCCAACGCTCATCACGCGCAAAGCTGAGACCACGAATTTTTATTAGTGGCTCTTGGTTATGTTTTTCAGTCATTGTTCACCTATTAATAATTGCAGTAAAAACAATAGTTCAGTTATAATCACAATATTAATCCTAACATTAAACTTACAATCATTCATGAAAATTTTTATTGATTTTATTCCAGTTTTTCTATTTTTTATTGCGTACAAAATGTACGATATTTATGTGGCAACCGCTGTAATAATTGTCGCCTCAATTGTACAAGTAACTTTTTTTTGGGTAAAAAATCGGCGTTTTGAAAAAATGCACCTAGTCACATTAATTTTAGTGCTATTATTAGGTGGTGCTACTTTATTATTACATGATCCTAATTTTATTTATTGGAAACCAACCATTGTTAATTGGGCATTTGCTCTAGCGTTTTTAGGTAGTCAATTCATTGGAAAGAAAAATTTCTTGCAACGGATGTTAGAGGAGCAAGTGACTTTAACTTCTCAAGATATTTGGAAATATCTCAATTTCGCCTGGGTTGGATTTTTTATCGCAATGGGTGTGATTAATCTATATGTCGCTTTTAACTTTGAAGAAAATACTTGGGTTAATTTCAAATTATTTGGTATGATGGGATTGACTTTTATTTTTGTCGTTGCCCAAAGCATTTATTTGGCACGGCATATTGTTAATGATGAGGATAAAGAAGTTTCTAAGTAAATAGGACTTACGCACTGATAGTAGAAATTTTTTAGGTTTTTTAATAAAAACAAACTGTTAAAATTTATAACTTACTTGGAGTCCAAAGCTTTAGCTTTGGAACTGGCTAGCCAAAGCTGAAGCTTTGGACTCCGATCCTTGGAATCCAAAGCTTTAGCTTTGGAACTAGCCAAAGCTGAAGCTTTGGACAAGGAGAAAATAAAAAAATTAGTTTGTCAATGCGTAAGTTATATTTTTAAGTAAATTAGATATGTTTAATGCAGACGAAATGAGCCAATTTTTAACCGCTCTTAAATTTGCAGCAGTAAAGCATAGTAATCAACGGCGTAAAAATCGTGAAGCTACTCCTTATATTAATCATCCTATTGAAGTTGCAGAGGTTTTATGGAAAATCGGCGGCGTGCGTGATATGGTTACAATAATTGGGGCTTTGTTACATGATACGCTAGAAGATACTGATGCCACACCTTCAGAGATTAAAAAATTATTTGGTGCAGAAATATTAGCTTTGGTAGAAGAAGTTACTGATGATAAAACTTTACCAAAACAACAGCGCAAACGTTTGCAAATTGAAACCGCTGCATATAAATCCTCACGTGCTAAACAAATAAAACTCGCTGATAAAATTTGTAATGCCTATGATATTGGACATTCTCCACCCAAAAGTTGGTCATTGAAACAGTGTGAAAAATACCTAGATTGGACTGAACAAGTTGTACTTGGTTTGCGTGGAATAAATCCTAAATTGGAATTACACTACGATACTATCTTGCTTGAAGCGAGAAAGGCACTTTCTTTAAGGAATAAGTAAAACAATGCTTTATGCAATTATTTGCGAAGATGTTCCAAATAGCTTGGAAAATCGCTTAAAAACTCGTCCAGCTCATTTAAAGCGTTTAGAAAGCCTAAAAGCGCAGGGCCGTTTAATCGTAGCTGGGCCACATCCATCTATTGATGCATCTGACCCTGGTACAGCAGGATTTACCGGTAGCCTAGTGGTAGCTGAATTTCCATCTTATGAAGAGGCGCGTGCTTGGGCAGATGCCGATCCCTATAATGAAGCCGGAGTCTATACCCAAGTCACAGTTAAACCCTTTAAAAGAGTATTCCCATGAATAAGATTGATAACTTAAGACTTGTCAAAAATAAACTAACAGATGCACTGAATCCGATTCACCTAGAAATAAGTGACAATAGTAGGCAACATGCTGGCCACGCTGGGGCAGAAAAAAATAAAGCACATTATACAATAACCATAGTCAGTTCAATATTTATTGGAAAAACCTTAATACAACGTCATCGCCTAGTTTATGCAGTGCTGGATGAATTAATGAAAACCACTATTCACTCCCTCAGTATCAACGCGCTAACGCCTGACGAATTTACCAAAGTCTGATTTATTTAATAACCAAAGGAAACTATATGAAATTCAAACCGTTACTCAGCACTTGTGTGCTATCTTATGCCTTATTCGCCCCTCTTCAGAGTCTTGCTGACTCCAATGAGACCATCGCCATAGTGAATGGTCAAAAGATCACACAACAAGATTATGCCGACTATCTCGAAGCACAAGAAAATGACAAATCTGGCCATACTGTAAAGGGACAAATTGCAGTTCAAGAACTAATCCAACGTGAACTGCTTAGACAAGATGCCCTAAAACAGGGAGTGGACAAGCATCCTGAGTTTCTCAGAAAACTCAATTATATGCGTAACAATTTGCTCATGGCTATGGGCTTACAACACTATTTAGACAAACATCCAATAACTGATGAAATGTTGAAAGCCGAATATGATAGGCAAATTGCCCAAATCAAAATGCCGAAAGAATACAAGGTGCGACATATTTTGGTGAAAACTGAAGACGAAGCCAAAGCCATTATTGCCGAACTGGAAGCTGGAAAAAACTTTGGAGAACTCGCCAAAGAAAAATCCATCGACAAAGGTTCAGCAAAACAAAACGGTGAATTAGGCTGGCTTACCAAATCAAAAGTAGTTCCCGCTTTTGGAAAAGCCCTAGAAACCTTAGAAAAAGGTAAATACACCACAACCCCAGTAAAAAGCCAATATGGTTGGCATATCATCCAATTGGAAGACAGTCGCTCACTTCCCTTACCATCTTTTGAAACGGTTAAAGATAGAATCAAAATCTTGAAGCAAAACCAACTCTTACAACAATATATGAGTAGTTTGATCAAACCGGCAAAAATTGAAATTATTAAGCAGAATCCAGAAAAATAACTCCATCCCCTAAATAACGCTGGAATAATCCAAACCAGCTATTTTTTTCCCCTCCCCTGGGAGGGAAAAATTCAACACCAAATTCCCCACCCAATTATGTCAAACACCTTAGACTTAGCAATTGAACTCATCAGTCGCCCCTCAGTAACTCCCAAGGATTCTGGCTGTCAAACACTAATTGCCAAACGCCTACAAGCCATTGGTTTTACTATTGAACATTTACGTTTTGGAGAAGTAGACAATCTTTGGGCGCGGCATGGAGATGCAGAACCTTTATTTGTATTTGCAGGACACACCGATGTTGTGCCAACTGGCCCAGAAAATTTATGGAAATTCCCCCCATTTGAACCCACTTTGCATAAAGGATTATTATATGGACGAGGAGCTGCCGATATGAAAGGTAGCCTTGCTGCAATGGTAACAGCTGCCGAACGTTTTATCACTGAACACCCTAAACATAAAGGCTCAATTGGTTTCTTGATAACTAGCGATGAAGAAGGGCCTGCTGTTGATGGTACTATCAAAGTAATCAAATACTTACAAGATAAAAATGAACCAATAGAATGGTGTTTAGTAGGAGAACCTTCCAGCGTCAAACGTTTAGGGGATGTAGTAAAAAATGGACGGCGTGGCTCCTTAAATGCTAACTTGACTATACACGGTATTCAAGGGCATGTTGCCTACCCACAACAAGCGGATAATCCGATTCATCGCTTTGCACCAGTATTAAAAATCCTCTGTGAAACCGAATGGGATCAAGGCAACGAATTTTTTCCACCAACCAGCTTTCAAATTAGCAATATTAATGCCGGCACTGGTGCTGATAATGTCATACCTAGCGATTTAGAACTACTGTTTAATTTTCGTTACTGCACTGAAGTAACTCATACTCAGCTACAAGAACAAATCACTGCCTTATTAGATAAACATAAACTAAAATATACTATAAAATGGCGACACTCGGGAAAACCCTTTTTAACCAAGCCAGATACATTAGTCAAAGCA
The DNA here is from genome assembly GCA_026993485.1 of Thiotrichaceae bacterium. Taxonomy (GTDB): domain Bacteria; phylum Pseudomonadota; class Gammaproteobacteria; order Beggiatoales; family Beggiatoaceae; genus JAUXCJ01. Next base: position 8,725 of record JALWSU010000438.1, read on the forward strand.
ACTCAACAAGCAATTAAAGAAATTTGTGGCTATGAAACGCAGCTCTCAACAACAGGAGGTACCTCAGATGGACGATTCATTGCGCCGACGGGAGCGCAAGTTATTGAATTAGGACCACTCAATGACACTATTCATAAAATTAATGAATGCGTCAGTGCTGATGATCTTGATAGTGTTTCTAATATTTACCAAAGGATTTTAGAAAAATTGTTGTACCAAAGCTAAAGCCTTAAATTCCAAACAAAGTAAGCCAAGCTAAAAAATCAGATTATTCTGGCACAGGTACATAATTAAACATGAAAGAAGAAACACAACGCCATCGTCGGCGTATGCAACGGCATAAAGCAGTAGTTGATGCTGCCATTGCACGTGCCACAGTAGATCGTGGCATAGTTGTAGTTCTTACTGGCAATGGTAAAGGTAAATCGAGTTCAGGCTTTGGCATGGTTGCCAGAGCTTTGGGACATGGCTTTCAAGTTGGTATCGTGCAATTTATCAAAGGCAGTTTTAGTACCGGTGAAGAAACATTTTTTCGCCGTTTTCCAGAAGTTCAATACCATGTCATGGGAACTGGTTTTACTTGGGAAACGCAAGATAAAGTTCAAGATATTGCTGCCGCAGAAATGACATGGAGGCAAGCAGAAGCTTTATTAAATGATGCGAAGATTGCATTAGTATTATTAGATGAACTAAATATTATTCTGAAACTAGGTTATTTACCAATTGAGCGAGTATTGGAAACCCTCGCTAAACGTCCACCACAACAACATGTTGTAATTACTGGACGGGCAGCACCTCAAGCCCTGATTGAGGTGGCCGATACTGTAACTGAAATGAATGTGGTAAAACATGCTTTTCAGGCTGGCATTAAAGCACAAAAGGGTATTGAGCTTTAATTAATAAGTACCCGGAATAATCCGATATATTGGATATATTGGATATATTGGAGTCCAAAGCTTTAGCTTTGGCTGGTCGCCCAAAGCTAAAGCTTTGGATTCCAAAATTTCTCGTTTTCTCGTTCCCACGCTCCAGCGTTGGGTCATCCGCGACGCTAGAGCGTCGCTGCGTTCCCACGCTGGAGCGCACTCTTTTATACATAAGTTTGAAAGTATTTGATTTTAATTGCTTGAATTCTTAAATGCTCCAAAGGGCAACCACAAGGGATTGCCCCTACAGTAAATAACTGTTTGTAGGGGCAATCCCTTGTGGTTGCCCTTGTGTATAAGAGATTGCGCTGGAGCGTGGGAACGAGAGTAATATCAAATAATTCATACTTCAGTACTTACTTTAGTGGTTTGGGGCTGCCAACACTGGTAGCATGATGATTAACGTAACGATAATGAACCGCCGTGGTACGTGATCCGTATGCCCGGTGGTGTGGGATGGATGTCGTGAGGCATTCCCCTATCCCGATTATGCCCATGAAAATTGAAGGTCTCGAAAATATTTTAACTCTGTTCTCTGTCTTTCATGATGGAGTAATTGGCCACTGCACAAAAGAAAATTCGATCTTACAGTTTAATGTTGAAATCCAGTATTTAACCGAGAGAATCAATTCATCATATAAAGCATTCCGTGTCACTCTATACGGAGTTAAAGAGCTTTCTTTTACTACATGGCCTAACGATTCTGATGCGGAATCTGAGACATTTACAGATATAGTCGCAATATTCACTCCTGAGTTAGAAATTCTGAGCTGTGAAATAGAAAACAACTCTTTTAAGATAGCGTGTAACCAACCATTACCTAATTTTGGTTACTGCGGTGGTTTTCTCAAACTAATTGTGAATTCAGTTGTGGTTAAGGATGAAGCAGGTAAAGAATACTCAATTGAAGAGCTTTGCTCTTTAAGCAATGATTATTGGGGTGAATGGGCAAATAAAAACAAGGCATAATCGGGTAAGAGCGAGTTTATCTCCCGCTTTCCCCACAATATTCTACATTTAGCCGTTTGGTTAACGGTTCTTAACTTTTTGTTCTTTGAGTGATACTAACCCTTGAGTTCTTGGTTAAGCTGAGTTGCACTGCTTTCGTCTTTGCTTGTCGATAGTAGCCTTTTGAACTTAACCCGATATTGATAGCGTGTGGATACGCCCAGCTTGATTAACTGATGTTACGCACTCAATTTCCAAAAATATATTTTAGTTTGGAGTGCAAGGTTACCTTGCACGCCAAGCCCGTGCAACTCCGTGCAAGGTAACCTTGTACTCCGAACCTCAAGATAAGATTTTAAGAGCTTTTAGAAATCCAATGCGTAACATCAGTGATATCGCTGGATGAATCATTATGAAAGAAAAAAGCTTCTACTCTAAACTAGCTATTAATGCTATGTATCGAGCATCAGAAATGGCAAAAAAAATTGCGGCTTTGGAAAAATGGTAAAATTATTTACATTGATTCAAAAACAACCCATCGAATTTAACCATACTGTTATAGTTTTCTTGTCTTGATTAGGATTTACAGGATAGAACTACAGGGATGTTATATAAGCATGGATAAGGCAAAAACTACGAGAATTTAAGTTTTTATCCTTGTTTATATAACATCCTTGTAGTTATTGCTTTTTAATTTTGTAAATCCTGATTCAGACAAATAATGGATGTAACTAAAAAAAAACGTTATTTGAACCAAATATGAAATGTTATAGCA
>JALWSU010000439.1 GCA_026993485.1 Thiotrichaceae bacterium
TCCTTGTTTATATAACATCCTTGTAGTTATTGCTTTTTAATTCTGTAAATCCTGATTCAGAAATAGCAAAAAAAATTGCGGCAAATGCCACTTTGGAAAAATGGTAAAATTATTTACATTGATTCAAAAACAACCCATCGAATTTAACCATACTGTTATAGTTTTCTTGTCTTAATTAATTAGGATTTGCAGGATAGAACTACAGGGATGTTATATAAGCATGGATAAGGCAAAAACTACGAGAATTTAAGTTTTTTCTCCTTGTTTATATAACATCCTTGTAGTTATTGCTTTTTAATTCTGTAAATCCTGATTCAGACAAATAATGGATGTAATTAAAAAAAAAGTTATTTGAACCAAATATGAAATGTTATAACACTACCCGTTTGTATAAAATACAGCGTACCAACCTGACAGGTTTTTAAAACCTGTCAGGTTTGTACTTAACTAAATCGGGTAACGCTATACTACCGATTACAGTATATAAATTCAAAGTAAGCTCAAACACCTTGTTGCGCCATCTTACTCTTTATAGCTATATAGCGAACTGGACGAGAATATTTTTCTACAACACCATCCTCAACCGCCTGTTTTAGCCACATATTAAGCTGATTTTTTTGGACATTTAGTCTGGTTACCAGTTCATCTTGGCTTTTTTCAGAATTTAGCTCTTTTAAAATAATGGGCAAAACCGCCTCATAAATAGTATTTGGTATCTTTTCAGAAGACACATCAATTTCACCATCAGCAGATGTTTCAGTGTTTTTAACACTATCAAAAAGAGTCGGTTGTTCAATCGGTTTCTGTCGCTGATTGTTAGCGGTTATTTCTGCTAGTTGCCGCTTCAAATTCTCTTTATTAACAGATTCTGGCCATCGAATAGCACCAAGATCAAGCAGCTTATTATTTCCCTGCGGAACCTTATCTCCAACCCGAACATAAATCGGTCGTGGATTCTCTCGTTTAAGTTCTTCTATAGCACCAGCCCAAGTACCACCTTCTTCAGCTTTAGCACTCACTACCAGCCCATAGTCAGCCATCGCATAAATCAGTTTATTTCTGCCCATAGCGGCTCCCACAGTAAATCGGGAATTTGGGTGATAGGGAGAAAGTAACAGCAAACGTCCATCAGCAATCGCATAGCGATTCTTACGCTCTAGACTTTTCTTCAAAAGGTTTTCCGCAAGGATGCCTATACTTACACCGCCAGCATCAATCGCCGCCGTCATGGAAATCTGATCAACCCCACGAGCACCCCCTGAAACTACCGGCATTTGGTTATCTACACATAATTCTGCTACATAGCGGGTAAAAGCTTCACCATCCCGATCAACATTTCGTGAGCCGACAATACCAAGCCCGCCACCATTAAGCAACGAGCGATCACCTACACCAAACAATAACGGAGGAGCTTTATCTTTAAGATGTTTCTTGTATCGGGATGGATAATCTGTATCACTCCTGCTAATAATCCAAATGCCACTGCGTTGCCACTCCTCTACAGCAAAGCCAAGTTCAACGCCTCTACTGAGCAACGATTCCATCCGTTGCCTATCAATACCACACCCCAAAGAAGCCTCAGCAATATTTGGTTTTTGCAACAGATCAGCAGGACGCATATTTGCTCGAATCAACCAACGAACCAGCGAAGAATATTCCTTCAGCGACAACGGTTTGTTAAAACGGTCATTACCGAAAACACCACATAGCAGAATAATTGCCTTTGTATCTTCTGTTAAAAGCTTGTTTATCATTAATCCATCCTTGGCGAGTTTAAAGTTAATGCCAATGGATATACTGCAACACAACCCAATTGACGCAATAATGCCGATGCTACAGTAAAAGTCCAACGAGAATCAACCATATCATCAACTAATAAACACGGTGAATATTTTCCAGGTTTTACAATCAATTTGAATGCACCATCCAGATTTTTAACTTGCTGGTAACTGTTTTCCATTAGCTTTTGTTGTTTATTATCCCTAACTTTTTCGAGAGTGTGAATAAACGGCAAATTCAATTTATCAGCGAGACGTCTAGCAAAATTTGGGACTAAATCAGGATTATTTTTTGATGGAATACAAGTAAGCCACTCAGGCTTTGGAAACGGGTTCCATTCTCTCAACATTTCTGCACACGCATTGACTAACTCATTGCTGAAATACTTATCTTCATATTTCCCTTTATAAACCAGTTCACCCCATCCAGCATCACGCCAAATAGAAAGTGCGCGACCTTCAGATGCTTGAAAATCTTCTCTGATTCTTCCAGTAAATCCATAAATTGGAAGTGGATTATGTGGAGGCCATTGTTTTCTTGGCAAAAGCGGTTGATAATTTCTACATAGAAATCTTCTGGCACGATTAGCCAAATCATGGTCATAGGTTTCATCTAACAGCAGTTTCGGATTGCAATTTCGGCATTGCCCACAATCCTTTAGTTCTGGATCATCTAAAGCTGCCTGTAAAAAAGCCATTAAGCACTTTGAATGGCTCATGTAATCCCTCATCTGCTGCTGTTCATGCCGTCTAATTTCAGTAATCGCATCAATATGTTTCTGATTAACCCTATAAGAAGAAGCGGTAGCGGTAAGCTGCCATTTAGATCCAATTTTGGTTATCGGAGACGGGGACTCAACGGAGAGGTATTTTAGAGCTTTTTCTATCTGGTTTTTTCGTAAATTAAGAACCTGCTGCATTTGTGGAACCGAAAGCCCATTATCAGATTCATCAATAGCACAGAGAATTTCTGATATATGCTGCTGTGGCGGAAAAGCATTACGGATAAAGAAATCCGCAATCTCATCATCCTCTTCACCGCAAAGCAGGATACCATAAGCTTCATCAACCGCTCGACCAGCACGACCAACCTGTTGGTAGTAATGCAC
>JALWSU010000440.1:0-971 GCA_026993485.1 Thiotrichaceae bacterium
GTTGTTAATGTTTGCCCTTTCAGCGCGATATTTAGGCGCAGTTTTTCCCCTACTTGGGTTGCATCTTGATTAGAAAAATTAAAATTTTCAATGTCTCCATTTATGGAAAAATGGCGCAATTTAGTCTTACCCGATAATTTAATTTTTAAACGAGTCTTGCCTTTTAAACTATGTTTTAAGGAGAAGTCAATGAAAGAATTTAATTGTTTTACAAATTTATCTAGGGCAATGCGATTAAGATTAGCCTCAGCCTGCCAACCTTTAGGAGTAGATTTGACATTTAAAATGACACGCCCACCTGCTAAGGCGAATTTTTGCGTGCGAATTTGCAAACTTTGTGAATTGAAAATATAACTAAAAGCAAAATTTACTCTGGAGAGTAAATTGTTTATAAATAAATGGGCATGAGCGCATGAGATTTGTTTAAGATTATATTTTATGCGTTTACAATTGATGCTGAGTTTTTTCAGAGGTTTTTTTAAACTGGGTAAATTTAAACTAGCAATATTGAGTTTCAACCCAATTTGATGACTTCTTAACCAATGCCATTGTATAACAACTCCTTTAGCTTGCCACCCTGTTGCGCTAATTTTGCCTAATTTTAGGCTGATACCATCAATGGCGAATGCTGTGGAAATGCTACATAAAGCACAAATTAAAAAGCACAATGATTTCACGACAACTTTTTCTTCTCTATAATGAATTTAAACCTCCGAGGTTTTCAAAACCTCGGAGGTTTTTAGGAAAGGGCAACCACAAGCAAGGGATTGCCCCTACAAACCGTATGATGTAGGGGCAATCCCTTGTGGTTGCCCTAGTTGTTTTATGCACGTTCCTTAGTTACTATTCCACATTTCCAACCAACGGTTTTACCATCTCAGGAAATTCTTTAAGTGCCTTTTCAATATAATCAATCTCAAAATTTTGTGCGTTTTCTTGCAATGGTTCACCATAATGGATAAAAGCGGGGA
>JALWSU010000440.1:981-11325 GCA_026993485.1 Thiotrichaceae bacterium
ATATTATAATCCTTTCCTAATTCAATTAGCTTTTCGGCAAATGCGATAACAATATCAATTTGTAGCATAATCTTTGCGTCTTTCCAAAGAGGGAGCACTTGAGTTTCAATTTTGCCTCGCAATTGATCGATATTGGCAATATTTTCAAGGTTTAGCGTACTATCAACTTTTGTTGTAGTTGCAGCAGCTTTTTCAGTGATAGCGGTATATTTAAGATGGCGGGATAACTCACCGAGTAGCTCTGAAAGATTAACAGGTTTGGGAAAAAAACCCTCAAAGCCCTGCGCCTTTATCTTGGCTTTGTCCATGGCTACGGAAGCTGTAAGCGCAATAATTGGAATAGTAGCAGTTTGTGGATTCTTCTTTAATCGTTTGGTAGCTTCATAACCATCCATTTCTGGCATTCTAATATCCATTAAAATTAATGCTGGCTGATATTCTTCCGCAAACAATAACGCCTCTTGCCCATTTTCAGCACAAATAACTTCTAAATTAACTTTTGACAAGTATTCTTTAAGCAAATCGCGGTTAGATTCAATATCATCCACCACCAATACTCGCACTTTTTCAAAAGTGATATTGTTGGGGTTAAAAATGCTATTTTGCTTGACATCTTCTTGGGCTACAGCCACTTTAACTTCAGGCAAGGCAATTTCAAAACGACTACCTTTACCAGGCTTGCTCTCGACGGAAATTTTACCGTTCATCATTTCGACTAGACGCTTACTGATAGCAAGCCCTAACCCAGTTCCACCATATTTATTACTTTGCCCCTCCTGTTGGCGGAATGATTCAAAAATGAGAGCTTGTTGATTGGCAGGAATGCCAATGCCCGAATCTGCCACCACAATAATTAAATCTACTTTGTTATAATCATCTTTTATGTCTATTTTTTTAGCACATAATTTAATATAACCACTGTTAGTAAATTTAACTGCATTGCCAATCAGATTGAGCAGCACCTGTCGCAAACGAGTTTTATCTAAAAATAAAACTGGTGGTAAGCTTGAATCAATTTCCAGAATAAATTCGAGATTTTTTTCCGCAATTTTGAGACTGAAAATTTGTTGTAATTCGGTAAACAGAATTTTTAGGTTTACTGGTTCATACTGAATCTCTAACCGCCCAGCCTCAATTTTGGATAAATCAAGAATATCATTAATTAATGCCAACAGGCTGTTGCTAGCTGTTTGAATCGAATTGAGATAATTCTTGAGTTTTTTATCAGTAATTTTTACTGCAAGTAAATTGCTAAAACCAATAATAGCCGTCATGGGCGTGCGAATTTCATGGCTCATATTAGCGATAAATTCACTTTTAGCACGGTTGGCAGCTTCAGCTTCATTTTTAGCTTGTTGCAATTCCAAATTTTGCGCTTCTAATTGTTTACGCAAATTATGGATAGTTAAATGTTTATTAACACGTGCAATTACCTCATCAGTTTGAAAGGGTTTAGTAATGTAATCAACAGCTCCAATTTCAAGCCCTTCAACTTTATCAACAGAATCAGTTTTGGCACTGATAAAAATAATGGGCGTATCTTTTGTTACGTCTTTTTTTTTCAAGTGGCGGCAAGTTTCAAATCCATCCATGCCTGGCATATTGATATCCAATAAGATTAGAGCGGGCTTGATATGCTCAACCAATTCAAGAGCAGTTTCACCACTTTCAATCACTGGCACTTTAAAACCAGCTTCGCTCAAACAGTTACGCAGTACATCTAAATTGTTTGGTTCATCATCTACAATTAAAATTTTATCCATAATATAAGAAAATTCATACTTATCAGCCGTTAAGGGCAACCACAAGGGATTGCCCCTACTAAAAATCACTTTCGTTCCTACGCTCCATTGGAGTTTCAAAGACCTCCGAGGTTTTCAAAACCTCGGAGGTCTGACTTTATTTTGATTCAAACCCACACCGCAAAAATCTCTTTATCCTGAAACTGAATCAGTTCTTCTTTATAGCTTTTACCTTTGTTGAAATCATAAATCAGCAGATACCCATTTTTTAGCGAGTAAATATCCAGATAATCACAAAGCTGTTGTAAGCCTTTTTGATGATATTTTTCACCGTACCAGCGTTTTAATTCAATGACATATCGTTGTTTTTGATAGCTTATAACAATGTCCATGCGTTGTTCATCAGCAACAACAGGTTCTTTGAATTCAAATCCTCTACCATTCAGAATGGGTTTGAGAAAGGCTAAAAACAATAACCGCCCTTCGCGTTCCAAAAACTTTCGATCCCGCTGAGAATAGTTTTCTTGCATAAATGCTTGAAAACGCCGTAATATCAATTTAATATCTAAACCGTCAGCAGTACAATATTCAGGACCACCGAAACTATTAATGTCCCCATATTCGGTTTGCATGGATTTCGAGATCATGTAGGCATAAATCCGTTGCTCAAAAATGCGATTATGGATTTTACAATATCCTCTTTCTGAGGGTATCAAAATGCCATATAAATGCGCTAAGTTAATCACTGGATTTGCAATCGTAAAATTGATATTTTTGCCATTGATGACGATATGAAAAATCAACTCATACAATTCCCGATTGTTCTCCAAATTTTTAATCAAACTATCAAATAAAGTCGTCGTGTAGGCATCATCCACAATCATTTTGAAGGCAGCTTCAACATCATCAAGCGACCAGTTTTTATCCGCCCGATTTGGGATAATGTCTTCATCTATAAATTTACACAGTTTACTCACCAAATAGGGATAGCCAGAGGTATAATAATATAATTGCTCCGCAATAGCCGAAATGTCTAGCTGTATCTGCTTATCTTGGCTATAATCCTGTAACATTGTTTCAATCTCATGCGGTGCAAAACTCAAATCAATCTTAAAGTCAACCGCAATATTCCACGGACTATTGTAGCTTGAAGTTTCATCTCTGCGGATTTTTTGTTTAAGAGTTTTTATATCATGCACACCAGCTAAAATAACGGATTTAAATGTATTTTCACCATCATCTCGTTGCAGGTATTTATTCCGTAACATACCTAAAAAATCTAAGAATAACTGATTATTACTGCTTTTATCTACTTCATCTATCATCAATACCCACGATTTGCTAGGCATAGTTCCCACCAATTTGGTGATGAAGCGAGATAAAGCTGGCAAGTTAGTAATTTCAGGACGATTGTTTTCAATTAATTGCTTTTGCTTTGAAAGTTTCAAAAAATTCAGTCGCTGGGCTAACATGATTAGAAACTCGGAGATAAAGCGTTCCTGATTCTGATAGGCATCGCTATCTATTCCCTCAAAGCTAATTTTTAATGCCACATAATCCTGTCGCCGATTCAGTGCTTTGTCGAGTAAAAAGAGAGTTGTCGTTTTGCCAAACTGACGTGGACGATTGATGGTGAAATATTCGCCCCACTCCACAAGTTGCATAACTTGCTTAAGTTTTACAGATGTATCAACCATGTAATGTCGAGAAGGAATACATATTCCTGTGTCATTAAATCTTTTTGGCATAAATTTCTCCTAGTTAGGTTTGGATTGAACATGTTATAGCATTGCCCGATTTAGTTCAGCACATTTACTGTTGGAGTTTCAAAGACCTCCGAGGTTTTTAAAACCTCTCTGACTTTCAGGCGAGAAAAACTCTATTGCTTAATTACTCCTTCAAGCCATTTTTTCAATTTTCCCACTTGATACTGTTTCAGAAAAATTTGCATTTTTGCCACAAATGCTTTTAATTTTATATCCTTAGATAAAATATTGACTTGTTTTTCAAGTTCATCAATGTCTGCCATTAGGGTAAGTTCATATAGTTTCTTCAATTCGGCTATTGAGGGAAATACCATTGTGGTGGAATCTGATTCTACTTCTACTTCGATACTTTCTTTTACTTTTTCCCCATATATATAAGTTAGATTTAGATGTTGCTGTAATTGCTCCAGAAGTTTTTCTATTTCTATCGGTTTGGGCAAAAAAGCATTACTACCAATAGCTAAACTTTTCTCTTTATCTGTATCATACACACTAGCTGAGCTTGCAATGATAATCTTGTCTTTCAAACTCTGGGATTGTCGCAATTGGCGGATTAATTCAAAACCGTCCATTTCGGGCATGAGTAAATCAGTGATAATCGCATCTGGTTGCCATTTTTTGGCTATTTCTAATCCATTGTAACCATTATTAGTAGATTCAATTTTAAAGCCCAACGGAGAAAGTATGTCTATTAGTACGGCGAGATTTTCGGAATTATCATCTACAATCAAAATTTTGGGCGGCTTACCTTTGATTCCAATAATAGCTTGTTGGGTGGATGCTTTGGCAACATTATAATCTACAATTGGCAATGCCAAGTCAAACCAAAATTGCGTACCAATATTAATTTGACTGCTTACGCACAACTTTCCTCCCATCAATTCGACTAAATTTTTGCTGATAGCCAAGCCTAAACCTGTTCCTTTGGCTTGACGTTCTACTTCGCCAACTTGTTCAAAAGGTTGAAAAATAGTCTCAAGATTTTCGGGAGAGATACCAACACCTGTGTCTTCTATTTTGAAACAAATTTTAGCATCTTGCATGGTTACGCTTAAAGTAACGCTACCCTGATCAGTAAATTTGATCGCATTACCCAATAAATTCAATAGGATTTGCTGCAAGCGTCGTTCATCTCCATGCACAGCATTAGGTAAATCATTTGCAGCTTTTAAATAGAAATCAATGCCTTTCTCCTGAGTCTTAATCTTGATTATTTCGCAAACAGTATTCAGTAACGAGGATAAATGAAAATCGGTTTTATACAGTTCGATTTTTCCCGATTCCACTTTGGCTAAATCAAGTACATCGTTAATTAGGGCTAACAAATGATTGCCGCTTTGTTCAATCACTTTTAAGCCATGTTGCTGTTTAGCGGTTATAGAGGAATCACGTTGCAAAATTTGGGCAAAGCCTAAAATGCCATTCAAAGGGGTTCGCAATTCATGGCTCATACTGGCTAAAAAAGTGCTTTTGGCTTGGTTGGCTATTTTTGCCGCTTTTTCAGCTTCTTTTCGGATAACTATTTCTTGTTCCAGTTCACTAGTACGCTCTGCAACTTTGTTTTCTAAATTTCGGTACAATAATGAATTTTCAAGAGAAATTGCCATTTGTGAGCTTAACAGATTTAACACTTCTAACCTTTTTGGCGTAAATGCCCCCGTTGTCAAATTGTTTTCTAAATACAAAATACCCTTTAATTGCCTATGATTGATAAGTGGCAGACATAATACTGATTTTGGACGGTGTTTGACTATATACAAATCATGCTGATATGCACTTTCTTGAGTCGCATCGTGCAAAACCACATTTTCTTGAGTACGCGCCACATAGTGAATAATATTTGCCGACACCTGTTCAGTTTTATCAAGCGCAATGGATTGTAAAACAGTGACATTATTACTATCCCCTTGGACTTCAATAAACCAATTGTTTTGTTGTGGCAATAGCAAAAAACCTTTCTCAGCACCAGCATTTTCAATGACAATGTGCATCATTTTTTCTAATAAACGATTATAGACAATTTCACCAGATATAGTTCGAGATGCTTTGATTATACTGTTTAAATCTAATAACGAATCAGCATGTTTTGGAGTCGATGTCGAGACTCTGATAGAAATACTGGTATTTGGGCGTGATGATTTGAAAAATTGCGGGTAGATTTTCTCTAAATCCGCAAGTTTAGCTTTTGCCCCCCATTTTTGATAAGCATAATAGGCATCATGCAAATAGACTTGTGCAATTTTGGCTAAATTTTGCCCCAAATAAAATTTGCCTGCTAATTCATAAGCTAAGGCTAATTCGTTAATGTATTCATTTTGTTCGGCTTCAGCAATGGCTTTGTCGTAAGATTGCATCGCTTTGATGGTATTTCCCAAGACACGAGCGCGTTCAGCTTCAACCAAATCAAATTTATGTTGGAAATTCATTGGTGCATAATATGCCCATTTTTTCATTTTTTTCTGATTAGCCGCTACTTTTTTGAGTATGCGTTTTTGTTCAGTCTTCGCAGAACTTGAAAAAATTGCCAATCTTGCTAGAGAATCATAAAAATGGAAACAGGGTACCATAACAGTGGCAATTACACTATCTATATAAGCTTCTGATTTAACTGCATATTCAATTTGTGGATGCTTTTGAAAGAGGTAAGATAAAATCAGCTTTTGAAAAAATAGAGCAAAAAGTGCCCCTCTATCATTTTTCTCCAAATGATGAGACAACATCTCTTCTTCATTATAAACCTCACCCACTAAGCGGTATGGATTATCATTGGGTTCGATTAAATTTAAAACCGATTGATGCAGAATTTGATTGTAATGCAGGGGAGTAATTTGCTTTAAAGCCTGTAAAGATTTATTGAATGGGGCAATTTCTTGCACAAGTAAACCTAGCTCACGCCCCCGATAAAATGCATTACAGCAATACACAATAACGGCATAACCAGCATATTCTAAATCACCAGTTTCCAAACAGCGTTGATAGGAATGCTGTAAAGAATTTAATGAGTCTTTCAAATGTTGGTGCCAATGACAAATAAAAGCATTAATATAATAGATGATTCTACCTGGCAAAGCTTGATTAGGTGATTTGTCTAACAATGCCTGTGCAAGTTCACCCATTTTATAACCAGTTTTTATATCGCCTAAAACCCCACAAAGAATAATGCCATAAGAACTATAAGCAGCCCCAGATATTGGAAAATGACCGTATTTTAGTGATAAATCGATTTGTTTTGAAATTAATATTGGTAACAATTTTGGAGAAGCTAAATAAACTGATGACAGAGAATGAAGAAGAATCCGCATAGCAGCCATTTGCTCTTCATCCGACACTTCTGGCTGATTAATCAAGTTATCAACCCCTTTGAAAGCGAGATAAAGCCGTGTTTTTAGTACGCTAAAGAGAATTTGTAAGATATTAGGATTTTTAGGGAGATAGATTCTGAGTAATTCTAGGGCAAATCTGGCTATATCAATCGCATCAAGTAATCTATTTTGTGCCATATAAGCTTGGATTTTGATTTCATATATTTTGATTTTATCCAGCAATGTAGTCGCATGTTGTAAAATAATTGCGGCTAATTGTTCCATTTCCTCAAATTTACCATTCAAATACGCCGCTTCTGCGGTTGCTAAATGTAATTTTAGTGTCAGTTCAGTTTGTTGTTGCCAAGCTTCTTTTTTAAGAAGACTTATCCCATTTTTTAGGTAATTAAAGGCGGCACTATAAGCAGCAGATGCTTTGGCTTTTTCACCAGCCGCAAGATTTAATTGAGCTAATTGTTCTCGTTTTTTGGGTTCATGGATGAGTTCAATCCCGATATTTAGTTGATCAACAATATCAAAGATTTTTTTGTCCAACTCTGTTTCAGAATTATAATCAAATAACAACCAGCCAATTTTTAGATGCACGGTTTTTTTCTGCTCATCATCAATTAATGTATAAGCGGCTTGTTGAACGCGATCATGTAAAAACCTGAAACGGCTGATTTGTAAGTGTTTTTTATCTTGATCCATTTCTAAACTAGAGGTGGGCAAGATGAATTCTTCTCTCAGAACTGGCATTAAATCTTGAAAAGTCTCATTTGCTGATTTTTCATAAATTACAGATAAGGTATCTAAATCAAAATGATTGCCTATACAGGCAGCTAAGCGTAAAACCTGCTGAGCGGATTGGGGTAATTTTTTCAATTTATTAATCATCAATTCAACTACATTATCAGTGATGTTGAGAGTTTCAATTTGCTTAATATCCCATTGCCATCCAAATGCTGAAACCTCAGAGGTTTGAAATTTGAGCAAATTTTCTTCATATAATGTCTGCAAAAATTGATTCACAAAAAACGGATTACCCCTAGTTTTACGTATTACTAGTTCTGTTAATGGGCGCACCGCTTGCAAATCTTGATGCAAAGTTTCAGCAATCAAATGGTTAATATGTTCAAAAGCTAAAGGTTTTAAAGTGATTTGGTTAATAATGACACCTTCTTCACGAAGCTTATCAAGTGTTGCAATTAAAGGATGACTCGGTTCAACTTCATTATCCCGATAAGCACCAATTAGAAATAGAGATAGCTTAGTATTCTCCCTATTACTATTAGTCATAACTAATTCTAATAATTTCAGGGTTGCAGAATCTACCCACTGTAAATCATCCAAAAAAATGACTAACGGATGTTCTGGCTGGCAAAAAACGCGCATAAAATTTTGAAAAACCAAATTAAAACGGTTTTGAGATTCAGTTGGCCCCAATTTTGGCACCGGCGGCTGTTTACCTATAATCAATTCAACTTGAGGAATGACATCAATAATAATTTGTCCATTAGAAGATATGGCAGTTAATAATTTTTGTTTCCATTGAGCTAATTGCGCCTCAGTTTCGCTAAGCAATTGTTGCACTAATTCGGAAAAAGCGTTGACTATAGCACTATAGGGAATATTGCGCTGTAATTGATCAAATTTACCAGAAACGAAATATCCCTGTTTTTCAGCAAGCGATTTATAAATTTCTTTCACCAATACCGATTTACCAATACCAGAATATCCAGCAACTAACATCATTTCGGCATTACCATTCGCTACCCGTTCAAAAGCAGAAAGTAAAGTGCTGATTTCAGATTCACGCCCATAGAGTTTTTGCGGAATTTGAAAACGATCAGAAATGTCTTTTTGAGCCAATTCAAAGTCCAAACTTTCGAGGTTTTGAAAACGGTTTTCTTGAAGTGTTTCTAAATCAGCTTTAATACCCCAAGCACTTTGATAACGTGCTTCAGGTGTTTTTTCTAATAATTTCATGATTATATTAGAAAGAACCTGGGGAATATCAGGATTAATTCGGATTGGAGGTTTTGGTTGTTTAGCTATATGACAATGAACTAATTCCATAGCATCCGTCGTCTGAAATGGAGCCACTCCAGTAAATAACTCATAAAATGTTGCACCTAGAGAGTAAAAATCAGTGCGATAATCTAAAGCACGATTCATACGCCCAGTTTGTTCTGGAGACATATATGCTAAAGTACCTTCTAATACATCCAGCGACAGATGTTGCTTTGAGAATTGGGTAGAAATCCCAAAATCAATGATTTTCAGTACGCGGGTTGTAGGATTTAAAATAATATTTGAGGGATTTATATCCTTATGAATAATATTTTGTGCCTGAATTTGTCCCAAAATTTCAGTAGCACGAATGGCAAAACTAAGTAATTCATCAAAGCTAAAGCTGTGCGGCTTATCTAGCCAGATTTTTAGAGATTCCCCACCAAAATCTTCAAGGCACATTACTAAGGTATTATTGTATTTTTCGAGACTGTAAGCATTGATAACACCATCAATAACAACTAAATTGCGTGTAATATCATATTCTTGCCGATAGCGGGTTAATTCTTTAGGCGACGGATAATTTTCTTTTAAAACTTTAAGAATAACTGCTTGCTTATCCCTATTTCGCACCGCACGATAGACTAATGAATTATCACTTTCGTAAATTTGCTTAGTGATTTGGTAGTTTGTTATAGTTTGCATGAGCTTAGTTATAGCTTTTCAATAAGACCTCCGAGGAAAACCATACCTCGGAGGTCGTTGTATTTGTAACCTCCGAGGTATGGTTTTCCTCGGAGGTTTTTCTTAACTTAATGGCAGAAGCGGGAACTTAAGAACAAGTGGTTTGTTATTCGTTGTCTGAGATTCGTTGTACTCCATCCATTAACTTAGCAGCTACTTCTGGACTCACTGAAATCGCTTCTTCATTAGCCCGAACCTGTGATGGTAATGGAATTTCCAAATTTTCGGCTACCATTTCTAATAACACACCATCTAATGCTTCTACTGCATTAAAAATCGCCTCCTCGCGTGTTTCACCACAACTAAAAACGTTAGGTAAATCACGAAAAGTGATGATAAAACTATCACCATCAGGTTTTATGTCAGCACCATATACCAATTCAAGCACTTGTTCTAAGGCTTTACATACTTGTTTGCCATTCAAATCAATTCTCCACTAAATTTAACCTAGTTTGGTTCTCGTTCCCACGCTCCAGCTCACTCTCTTATACAAAAGGGCAACCGATTGCCCCTACATCATTGTTTGTAGGGGCAATCCCTTGTGGTTGCCCTCCCTTGTGGTTGCCCTTAAAGAGTACAACGAATAAAACCTTTTACAAATCATCAGCTAACTAATTAGTTGTACTCCATTTTTTTTTTGCGCTGGAGCGTGGAAAGATGCTTAAGTACTTAAGAGTTTGATAATACTAACAATTATACTTTAATACCAAGCAAATAAGTATAAACCGAACTAGGCTGAAAATATATTGTTATATCGTCAATAACACGCTCTTGTGT
>JALWSU010000441.1 GCA_026993485.1 Thiotrichaceae bacterium
ATAATGGATGTAACTAAAAAAAAGTTATTTGAACCAAATATGAAATGTTATAGCACTACCCGTTTATATAAAATACAGCTATTAAACCTGACAGGTTTGTACTTAACTAAATCGGGTAACGCTATATTTAACTTGGAGCGAAGCGAAGCAGCTTCAGCTTTGGACTCCAACTATGAAAAAGAGGATTCTCTATCTAAGTAGAGCTGAAAATTGAAGTACCATCAGGTAATTGACAACAAAGCTTTAGATAATTTATGTCCTAAGCGTTCCCATGTCAGCTCTTTGGGAAATTTGACAATATTAGAAGCTTTAAGTTGAGTAGCAATAGCACGAGCCATATCTTCCGCATTATTTGGCTCACAAACTGCTTCGGGTGTATTTCTGAATATATCAGCATAATTAGCCACGCGCGTAGTGACAACAGGTACACCACAAGCAAGATATTCGGCGATCTTACATGCATTCGACAAATCAACTTGCTTATCTGGTAAATAGGGAATAATCACAATGTCACAAACATTAATAAATTGTACAACAGCATTTTGCTCAACCATACCACGATAATCAATCCATGATTCATCCAAGTTGATTGGAATCGAACGCTTACCTGCAAGCAATAATTGTACTTTCAGCTTATAACTACGACGCAAGATTTTACAAGCAGCTATTAATACATCAATTCCTCTATTTTTGTCGATAGAACCAAAAAATCCTACAACCACCTTATTGTCATCAATGCCCAACTGCATCCGCGCCTGCTGTTTATCCATAGGTTTAAATAAGGACAAATCTACCCCATTTTCAATGACAATCACCGACTGATTGTATTTAAAAACCATTTTGCTCAAAGGTACACTGGCACACACTACTAAATCTGCTTTATGTAAAGCGAGATAAAAAAAGCTTTTCATGAAAGGCACTTTATTGGTGCCAAATGAAGTATAATTATCATAAACATCAAAAACAAAAGGAATTTTAGCCATTTTAGCCAACAAAAAACCCAAAACACCAAAATGGCTATCACCACTGGCAATCAGCACATCGAATTGATTTTGTTTGAAAATCTCAAAAGTTTTTAATATAAAAGAAAATGGCCAAACAATGGAAAAAGGTATAGAATAGAAATTCAGCCCATTAATGACATATTTTTCTTGATTTTTATTACGATAATCAGCAGCAACCACTAAACCAGTATGATTATTTTTGGTTAATTGTATAGGTAAATGAAATAATCTACCAAACCTATCTGTAATTAAATCTTTATTGGTGTAATAGCGTTTGCATAATAGGAAAAATTTCATTTGAAATTAACACTCCACGCATATTTTAATCGCTGATAAGGCAAATACAGCAGCCAATACAAATGGTAAAATCCTTTACCTATAATGCTATTACAATTTTTAAAATGAACTTTTTTTTCTTCGCTAAAACGTTTTTCTAATGATAGCCAATCTTTTTTTGAACTAATCCCTGTATCTCGCATGATTGTTACAATATACTCATTAATAAGTTTTACATGACAGTTTTTTCGGTAAGCGCGAAGAAAAAAATCATAATCCATAGCAATTTGAAGTTGGATATCAAATAAGCCTATATTGTCAAATAAATCCCTTCTACAAAAAACCCCTTGATGAAATAGTTTAGTTTTAAAATTAAACAGTGGATTCCAAACAGATTTTTGTTTGTGTAAGCTTGACTTTATTTGAAAGAAAATACTAAAGGCAAAAATATCATTATTTTCATCCATAAAATTTACAGCTGTTTCTATACTGTTTGTTTCCAAAAGATAATCATCGGAATGTAAAAACAGGATAAATTCACCTGATGCCATTGCTATGCCTTTATTCATAGCATCTGCAATACCTTTATCAGGTTCAGAAATCCATTGAGTGATTCGGGGTTCATACTTTTTTATAAGTTCAAGAGTACCATCAGTAGACTGTCCATCCACAATAATATATTCAATGAATGGATAAGTTTGGTTTATAACACTTGTGATGGTATCTTCAAGATATTGCTCGGAATTGAAAGTTACTGTAATTATGGTGATTTTTGGTTGCATTTTGCTATACTTTACGCTTTCGCTACTTGAACTTTTGTGAAAGATTGAAATTTGAGCGTAAGTAAAATCCGCCTTGCTGCTCAAGCTGTAAGGCGGAGGTGGTAAAAACCGTAACATTCTATAATCATTTTATTTGTTAAATTGATTTTGTTACAAGTTTTTTAAGCAAAAAACTTGCAGGTTTAGCTTCGCTGACTTCGTATCCAAAACCTGTCAGGTTTAAACAAGCTTAATTCTGGCTAAATAAAAATCAACCTACCCAAACATATCCCCCGTAATCTTCTCAAACCACCGATAAGCTGCAACCGTTTCACGTTTTCTGTCTTCTAGCGTGGCATCCAAAGGCGATAAGATTTCGGTTCCGTCTACGGTTTTAATTTCTCCTGCTTCAAATTTAGACAGGTGTTGGCTAGAAAATCCATAGTCTTTGGCGATTATTCCATAGCATAAGCTTTTGAAACTTGGATCTGTAATTTCTTTATCTTGAAATCCCGCTACAATTGCTGCTGCACATACTTTTGCTTGTGAATTTGTGATTTGTGCTGATTTTGACAGTTTGACATTACAAGCATCACCAATTACATAAATGTCTTTGTGCAGGCTTGATTCAAAGGTTTTATTATTGACTGGACACCAGCCTTGTTTATTGACTAAGCCGCTTTGAAAGGCAATGTCACCAGCCCGTTGTGGTGGAATCACATTAATTACGTCGCCTGTGAACTCGTCTTCAAATTCTCCCGCAAAAACGCTCATTTCTTCGACATCTACGCTAACCACTTTGCCACCTTCTTCTAAAGGTATCCATTCAATCATGCTGTTTTCG
>JALWSU010000442.1 GCA_026993485.1 Thiotrichaceae bacterium
ATGGCTTTTTTTTGTGCGCCCTCGACAATAATGGGATTATCTAATAGGATGCTTAATCCAGTTTTGATTATTGTGGATATAGACATGATGGTTTGTTTTTGGTTTGTGAGTTTGGGATATTTTAGCTGTGCTGTGGTAGGACTTACAAGATGGGCAAACCTACAAGGTTTCTAAAACCTCGTAGGTTTATTTATTAGTCCCAAATAATTTGCACCCATTGTCTGAACCTTGATTTTAAAGGATTAAAAGGATTTACAGGATTGTTGGAGCTTAGAAGCGATTGATTAAACAATCCTGACAATCCTTATAATCCTTTGTAATCAAGGTTCAGACAATGGAAACCGTCAGATTGGTTTTATTTTGCAACACCTCTATTAATTTTTTTTGAAAAATTTTGTCAAGCCAACTTGATAGTCGAGTTTTAGTCTTGATATACTCGAAATTACTATTACTAGCTTAAGCTTTTTTTTTAGTGTAGTTTACAAAGAAAGACCTCCGAGGTTTTTAAAACCTCGGAAGTCTAATTTTAAAGCTTAACTTTATAGCATTAAAGCCAAAGCTTATAAACCAGTCAAACAACATAATTATATGAAAATAAAAAAATTATTATTGTTCACTACTTTATTAGTTTGTAGCAGTTTTAGCGTCACAGCAGAAATAATCAGCCAAGAGGAGTTTATTGAGCAAATGGTTACTCGACATCATTTTGATCGAGTTGAGCTAACTCAATTGCTTAATCAAGCTAAAGTGAAACAGAGTATTCTCAAAATCATGTTTCGCCCTCACAAGCCAAATGCTAAACCTACTCCTTGGTATAAATATCGACAAAATTTTGTCACTAAAAGCCGTATCAATAAAGGTCTCCAATATTGGCGACAAAATGCTGCTGCACTGAAACGGGCTGAAAAAACTTATGGCGTACCCGCAGAAATTATTCTCGCTATTATTGGCGTAGAAACTATCTATGGGCGAAATACAGGCAACTTTAGGATCATTGATGCCTTAACAACTTTAGCTTTTAATTTTCCAAAACGTGCTGACTATTTTAGGAGCGAACTGGAACATTTCTTATTATTAACACGCGAAGAAGGTATAAATCCATTACAACCAAAAGGCTCTTATGCTGGCGCAATGGGACTTGGGCAATTTATGCCTAGCAGTTTCCGTCGTTACGCTGTTGATTTTGATGGCGATGGTAGACGCAACATTTGGACTGATAACACTGATGCAATCGGCAGTGTTGCCAATTATTTCAAACAGTTTGGCTGGAAAACTGGTGAGCCTGTGATTAAACCAACCCAAATTCGTCCGAATGCTGTCGAAAAGCTATTAGCTTTAAAATTCAAACCTCAATACACTTTAAAACAACTGAAACCAATGGGATTACTATATCATGGTGATGAATCGGACAGCACTTCGGTTATGTTTATAGACTTGGAAACTGAAATTGGCACTGCCTATTGGGTTGGTTTCCAAAATTATTATGTGATTACCCGTTACAATCACAGTAAACGTTATGCAATGGCTGTTTATCAATTATCCCAAGCACTAGCTAATCTTTATAAATCAAATCATTAACTTGTTACTAGTACAATGAAAGCCTTAAAAACCTTAATACTAGCAAGCAATTTGATATTCTTATTAATCGAACTCACAGCTTGCTCTTCAACTCCGCCAAAGACTCACAGTACACAGAATATGACGGTGAATGTTCCAATCGTTACCCCTCCGAAAAAAATCAAGCCAGTGCCGAAAGCCAAGCAGCCACCACCAGATAGTAGTGGCTATATTGCACAAGGTAAAGCTTCTTGGTTTGGGATTAATCATCACGGTGCGAAAATGGCTAATGGTGAACTTTATGACTTATATGGTATGACAGCAGCACATGCAACTTTGCCACTTTTTAGTAGAGTTCAAGTAACCAATCTGCTTAATGATCGAAAAGTGATTGTAACAATCACAGATCGTTTACCAGAAACCGAATCTCAACATTTTTTGCTTAAACTATCTTATTGGGCAGCGCGTCAAATTGGATTAGATAAAGCATTTTCAGCACCAGTAGAAGTACGAGGATTAGCATCCAAATCTTCTAAATCCAAGAAAGCGACTACTGTTTCACAACCAAACGATATTTATTTAAAAGTCGGAAGCTTTAGCAATCCAAATGACGCTTATAAATTACGCAATCAACTAAGTAATCCGTTCCAGAATAGAGTTTTCGTACAACAAAAAGCTAATCAATATCAAGTGCGTTTAGGACCATTTGCTAACTGGAATGAAAGTGACTCTGCCATAAGAGTTCTGCAAAAATATGGAATTCGCAATGTGTTAGTCGTACCTAAAACGGAGAAATGAAAATAAATTTATGAAAATCTTAACTTCACTCTTATTAACTTTAAGTTTACTTAATCCAATTCAAACCTTTGCAGTTGCGGTTCCGCCACCACCGCAAATCAATGCTACTGCTTACATTCTTATAGATCACAACAGCAGTCAAGTTCTCATGGCAAAAAATGCGGATAAACGTATTGAGCCTGCCAGCCTAACAAAATTGATGACCGCCTATATAGTCTTCAAGCAACTACGCGCTGGAAAAATCAAACTCACAGATAAGGTGAGAATCAGTGAAAAAGCTTGGAAAATGGTGGGTTCAAAAATGTTTATTAAAGTCGATACCTATGTTTCTGTAGAACTGTTATTACAAGGACTGATTATTCAATCAGGAAATGATGCCAGCGTAGCTCTGGCAGAATTTGTTGCTGGCACCGAAGAAACCTTTACCACTTTAATGAATGAAGAGGCTAAAATTCTAGGCTTAACAAATACTAATTTCGTCAATAGCACTGGCTTACCTGATCCCCAGCACTACAGCA
>JALWSU010000443.1 GCA_026993485.1 Thiotrichaceae bacterium
TTATTAATATTACTGTTGAATTAATGCTTGCTATAACACCAGTTCCAATAGCCGAAACTCATAAAAGCTGGTTTTTAGATGATGAAACTTTAATTCAAATTTCAGATAGTTCTATACAAGCTACTGCTAAAAAATTATTAAAAACAACACGTTTTGAAACTATTCGCAATATTTTTCATTGGGTAGCTAAGCACATAAAATATGCTGGATATATTCCTGAAAATCTGGGTGCAGTTTATGCCTTACATAATAAGCGTGGAGATTGCACTGAATATATGTCTTTATTTATAGCTTTGGCGAGAGTTAATGGTATTCCAGCACGTGGGATTGGTGGTTATATTGCTAATGATGATGCCTTTTTGAAACCTGAGAATTATCACAATTGGGCAGAATTTTATTTAGATAATCAATGGCTTTTAGCTGATCCTCAAAAACAAGTTTTTTTAGATAAACAGTCTAATTATATTGCTATGCGTATTATTTCGGCTAAATCTGATTTTAAGGCAGATTTTTGGACTGAAAATAAAAATTTAATAATTACAATGAAAAACCATTAAATTAAATTTGATAATCAATAAACCTTTGAGTATGAGGTTTACCAAACTAAAATTTTTATCTAAATACCTAGATATGGGCATTATAATGATTAAAACTTCTAATATTTATAACTATTTAATATTTTTAATATTAATATTTTGTTTACCTATATTTACTTGGGCAGCTAATGATTCTAATGAATCTTTATGTGCAAAGGTAAAAATAGAAATAAAACAAGAACTAAGTTTAGAACGTCAAGCTTTTGACGCGCATATGCGTATCAATAATGGTTTAACAAATATAAAATTAGAAAATGTTGCCATAAATGTTATTTTTACTGATGAAAACGGTAAGAATGTTCGTGCAACTTCTGATTCTAATGATAACCAAGCCTTATTTTTTATTCGTGTTGATTCTATGGAAGGGATTAATGATATTAATGGTAGTGGTATTGTTGAATCTAGCACTAGTGCTGATATACATTGGCTAATTATACCAGCTCCAGGAACTGGTGGTAAATTAGCTTCTGGAACTTTATATTATGTCGGTGCAACTCTCAGCTACACTATGGGCGGAGAAGAACATTCTACCAATGTAAGTCCTGATTATATCTACGTTAAACCTCAAGCCGAATTAACTTTAGATTATTTTTTGCCTCATGATGTTTATGCAGATGATGCCTTTACCACAGAAATTGAGCCGCCAATTCCTTTTACACTTGGTGTGCGTGTCAAAAATGACGGTTATGGTGCAGCTAATAAACTTAAAATTGATTCCGCACAACCCCGTATTATTGAAAATAAATTGGGCTTATTAATTGGATTTGAAATTATAGGTAGCACTGTTAATAATCAAAAAGCTACGCCGAGTTTATTAATTGATTTTGGTGATATTGAAGCTGGTAACAGTTCCATGGGGCGGTGGCAAATGATTACCACATTATCGGGAAAATTTACCGAATTCACAGCAGAATTTTCACATGCTGACGAATTAGGTGGAGAATTAACTTCCTTAATCAAAGCCACTAATACGCATTTTTTAATCAAAGATGTATTAGTTGATCTTCCCGGACGTGACGAAGTTCGGGATTTTTTAGCCAAAGATGGCTCGATTTTACGAGTTTATGAATCTCATGGTTTAGATACGGAAGTTTATGATCATTCAGCTAATAGTAGTTTGCAAAAAGTAGCTGAAAACGGTTCACAAACTATTTATAGTCTTAATGCGCCAGTTACTGCTGGATTTTTATATGTCAAACTTGCTGATCCTCATAATGGTATTAAAGCAATTAGTAGTGTGAAACGTTCTGATGGTAAAGTTATACCTTTAGATAATGTTTGGCTCTCCAAAAACCGTCGTGAAGATAATAGCTGGGAACATTTTATCAATTTATTTGATAGCAATAGTAATGGCCAATATCAAATTATCTTTAATACAGAAAGTCAAGTTAATCAACCGCCTATTTTACAATATATTCCTAATCGCAGCACCCGCGAAGCTCAACAAATTTCTTTTATTCTAAAAGCCACTGATCCGAATGGCACAATCCCGACTATTTCTGCGATTTCTTTACCTAGTGGTGCGATTTTGACTACTCAAGGTTCTGGCAAAGCAATTTTTGATTGGACACCTGTGAAGGGCCAAGCTGGAGAATATAAAATTAGTTTCACTGCTTCTGATGGAGAGTTAGAAACTTCACAAAATGTAAAACTTACAGTGCTTGCGATTGCTGATGATAGTGATGGTGATGGCGTATTGGATAGTTGTGAAATGCAGTATTTTGGCAATTTAGATCGAGATGGTAGGGGAGATTTTGATAATGATGGAATTTCGGATGCCGAAGAATGTTTGCTAGGTTCTGATCCAACAGTTAAATTGCCATTAATTGTTATTAATGAAATTAATGCATTAGTGAATGATCCAGAAAATACTGAATTTATTGAACTTTATGATGGAGGAGTTGGCAATAGTGCTTTAGATGGTTTAGTGGTTGTGCTGTTTAATGGTGAACTGGATAAATCCTATCAAGCTTTTGATTTAGATGGTTTTGTTACTAATGCGGAAGGTTATTTTGTAATTGGTGGCAGTGAAATCACGGGTGCTGATATAACTGTGCCAGAAACTGATTGGTTAGCTGATGGTGCTGACGCACTGGCAGTTTATATTGGGAAGTCTAGTGATTTTCCTAATGGTTCGGCGATTACGACAAACAGGTTACTTGATGCTTTGGTTTATGATACTGACGATGCTGATGATACTGGTTTATTGTCTTTATTGAATCCTGATGAACCGCAAATTAATGAAGCTGATGCTGCGATTGGGCGTTGTGAAAATGGTGAAGGTGGGCAACGTAATACCAGTAATTATCTGCAAATGGTTCCGACTCCTGGTGTTGTAAATAATTGTCGTGTTGAGCTTACTTTGTCTGTTAGTACCGATCAGAATGAACCTCTTAATAGTTTGAAAGTATATGTTTTTAATGCGACTGGCAGCTACACTGGTACTTCTGGTATTACTGATGCTAATGGTCAGGTGCAGTTCGATTTTACCGATTTTACTGCGGGTGAATACAAGTTCCGTATTGATTATCTAAAATCTCATTTTTGGTCACAAATCGTCACCTTGCCAAAAACTACTGATATTGATGTGATCATACCCCATGAAAATCTGGAAATACAGATAAATACGGTGGCAAAAAAAGCTGGAATCAAAGTTTACCTCTTTTCTGCATCTGGGGCTTATTTAGGCCGTTATGCTGTTACAGATGCTGAAGGCAAGGTAAGTTTTTATTTACCAGTTGGGCAAACCTACAGCTTCCGAGCTGACATTTTGGGTGGTAAATATTGGAGTCAAGCCATTAAAATTGGTTCTAGTGGTACTACTACGACTTTGGCAGTTGGTGGTGGCATATTGCGAGTGCAATTAACTGATTCACCAGATGAAGTTCTTTCAGGTGTGAAAGTCTATTTATTTAGTGAGGCTGGTTCTTATTTGGGCTTACATGCTGTCAGCGATGCTAATGGCGAAGTGAGCTTTGCAGTTCCTCCTGGCACTTTCAAAATTCGGGCAGATTATTTGGGATATAAATGGTGGAGCGATCCAGTACAAGTAACAGCGGATACTGTGCTGGAAATACCTATAAATCAAGATGATGTAACGATTACAGTTTCTGGAACTGGCCCATTAAAAGGCTTAAAAGTTTATCTATTCAGTCCCTCTGGTGCCTATCTTGGCAGGTATAAAATCACCAATGATGCTGGACAAGCTATTTTTAATTTACCAGCACAACCTTACAAAGTTAGAGTTGATTATTTGGGGCAAAAATATTGGTCAGCCGAATTTGCTGGAAACTCCGTGGACGTTATGATTCCGATGGCTGAGGTGGATATAACAGTATTGGGTAATAATTTAGGCATTGAAGGCGTTACTGTATATGCTTTTAATGCAACCAAATCCTATTTAGGGGTTAATGCCAGAACTGATGCCAACGGTGTCGCCATTTTTACATTACCTGCGGGTAATTATTTATTTCGAGCGGATTACCAAAAGAATCAATATTGGAGCGATACTTCTACAGTAGTTGCAAATCAGCTTAATTCCTTTAATGTCAATACAGGTGGAGGCAGTTTTGCTTTCAAAATTTTGAGTTCGGAATCTGAGAAATTATCTGGTATCAAGACTTATGTTTTCAATGAAAACGGTTCTTACATTGGTTTAAATGCGATTACAGATGAAAATGGTAGTGTGAATTTCGATTTGAGCAATGGTGTGTATAAATTCCGAGTAGATTATTTAGGATACCAGTTCTGGAGTAAAACAATAAATATTCCCTATGATGATTCTGCTGAACTAATCATTCCTCATCAAACTGTGACTATTGATGTTTTAGGAGAATATTTAAAACCTCAATCTATAGCTATAGCTGGTATCAAAGTTTATTTATTTACAGAATCTGGTAAATATTTGAATAAATATCAAATTACTGATAATCAAGGGCAAGTAAATTTTACTTTACCACAAAAAGCCTATAAAGTTAGAGCTGATTATTTAAAAGCAAAATATTGGAGTAAGAAATTTATTTGGGAAAATACTGCTATTACCATTCCTATGGGACTTTCCCAAATTCAAGTTCAAAATAATGCTTCTAACCCATTAGAAAATATAAAAATTTATGTATTTACTCCCCATGGGAATTATTTAGGATTAAATCAAACCACATCTATAGATGGAATGGTAGAATTTATCTTGCCACAAGGACAATACAAGTTTCGTGCTGATTATCAAGGTAAACATTTTTGGAGTGAAATTCAAACTGTTACAGCAAATACCATCACAAATACTATTATAAATACTGGTGGTGGAATATTTAATTTTAAACTACTAAAGGGCGTGAATTTGCCTTTAAGTAATATTAAATGTTATGTATTCAATAGGAAAGGCTCTTATCTTCGCATTTATGCAAATACTGATTCTGATGGTAATGCCAAATTTGATCTTTCAACTGGGGATTATAAAATCCGAGTAGATTATTTAGGCTACCAGTTTTGGAGTCCAATTTATACTTTGCCAGATGTGAAATCTGCTAGTTTAACCATTGATCATCAAAAAATTCTTCTCAATATTTTGGCTGGGTATAACAATAATATAATACCAATAAATGGTGTCAAAACTTATCTCTTTTCAAAACTAGGATCATATTTACGGCAATCAAAATACACAAATGAGAATGGCCAAGTAAATTTTAATTTACCAAATAAAACCTATAAAGTGCGTATTGATTATTTCAAAAGCCAATATTGGTCACCAGAATTTCAATTTGAAAACCAATTAGACATTATTATTCCTCATGGTGAAATTATTTTACATGCCACACAAAATGGTGAAAATATTGCAAACGCAAGAGTTTATGTATTTTCTGCTACAGGTTCATATTTAAATCAACATGCTGTTACTGATCAAAATGGTGAAATTGCCTTTTTATTGCCTGTGAAGGATTATAAATTTCGAGTAGATTATAATGGTAAGCAATATTGGAGTAATGTGATTAATATTCTTGCTGATACGGATATTTCTGTTGAAATGGATTTATACAACAAATAAAGGCATTCATTCGGATTGCCCCTACATCATTGTTTGTAGGGGCAATCCCTTGTGGTTGCCCAGTAACGCAAATAACGAAAGGTTTGTAGGGGCAATCCCTTGTGGTTGCCCAGTAACGATACCAACTAACTATTAAAGGAAAAAACCATGTTCAAAACAATCAAACTAATACTAACAAGCTATTTAATCTTACTAACACAATTAACATCAGCTGCAATACTACAAGCTAATCCAAGTGAATATGATTTTGGTGATGTAATAATAGAACAAAATTCACTACAAACCTTTACCATTACTAACACCAGTTCGCTTCAAATTAATATTTCCTTAGTAGAATTAATAGAAAATTGGGTATTTAACCTAACAACAAATAATTGTGAACAAACACTGTTAGCACCAACTGAATCTTGTACAATAACAATAAGTTATTCTCCAATTTATTTTAATCCAGACAGTGAAGAAGATAATATTAATACTGATACTTTAAGAATTTTTTATAATAGTGAAAATGAAGATGATGGAGAAAACGAAGAAGGTGAAATTCAAATTTCTTTAATTGGAACAGCCACCATAGCACCTATAGCTGCACCAGAATTAATAGCACCTTCAGGAATAATCAACACCAAGCAACCCACTTTCACTTGGCATCAAACAAATGATGATATTCTCAAATATCATCTAAGTATAACTGATGCCACAAATAATACCACCGAATTGGAATTATATTCTGAAGACGTTTGTAATTATGAAACTGCTACTTGTAAAGTTTCACCACATTTAACACTAGCACCAGGAAATGCTCATTGGAAAGCACTTAGTGTCAAACAAAATGGAGAATTTCTTCAAGAAAGTCCTTGGAGTGACCCCTTAAACTTTCGCATCGAACTACCAGGAACTATACAATTTTCACAATCCACTCACACCATCAACGAAAATCAAACCTCAATAACACTAACTGTTAATCGCACGAATGGCAGTGCAGGTAATATTTCAGTTAATTACATTACCATTCCCAATACTGCAACTGCGGGTAATGATTATGTAACCACATCAGGAACACTTCAATGGAATGATGGCGAAACTGGAGCAAAAACTTTTACCATCAATATTTTAAATGACAGCGCAGTAGAACCTAATGAAACCTTTACAGTAAATCTCAACAACCCCACAGGCGCTGCTATTCTTGGTTCTACAACAAACAGCCAAATAACAATTATTAATGACGATATTGCAGCATTAATCATAAATGAAATTGACTTTATACAAACAACAAATTCCACAGATTTTATTGAACTGAAAAACATCAGCTCAAATACCATCAATTTAAAAGACTATACAATTCAACTAATTAACCTTGAAACTCATACTACTTATAAAACCATCAAATTGCCTGAAACTTTAATAAAAGCAGGTGATTACTACATAATCACCACCTCAACAACTGATTTCATTCAAAATATTAACTCAAATGCAATCATTTTATTAAAAAATGACTGGCAACAAGATATTATAAAAGCTCCAGCACTCAAAGACTCTCCTGATGTACCCTATTTAGGATTATCCCGTTTTCCAGATGGCACCAACACCCTCAACAATTATGTAGATTTTAGCCAGCGTTGCATCACTCCAGGCGCAGCAAACATTGAAGCAAATAGTCATTGCTACGAACTCTCAATTAACGATGTAACAATCAATGAAGCTAAGGCTACAGCTCAATTCACACTTAAATTAAATCAAGCAAATGTAGTTCCAGTATCAGTAGACTATACCACCACCAACCACACCGCAACTGCTGGTACTGACTACATCGCCATTGCACCAACCACCATAACTTTTGCCCCAGGCGAAACCAGCAAAACCATATCCATTCAAATAAACAACGACAATCTTGACGAAACACCAACCGAACAATTCTTCCTCAAACTCAGCAATCCTAAAAATGCTACTTTAATTGACAATACAGGTATTTGCACCATCATCGATGACGACGAACCACCAACACTCAACTTTAATGAACTCACCGCAATTGAAGGCAATACTGGCTCCAAAAATGCCAACTTTAAAGTCAATTTAAATGCACCCAGCAGTCTAATAATCCAAGTAAATTACGCCACCACAGACAATACTGCCACTGCTGGAGAAGATTACCAAGCAATTAACACCACAACACTAACTTTTAACCCAGGCGAAACTGAAAAAACATTCCCAATAAAAATCTATGGCGACTTTTTAGATGAACCAAACGAACAATTATTCCTCAATTTCACCAACCCGATCAATACTATACTGGCTAACACTCAAGCAACTGTCACCATTGCTGATGACGACCTTTTAGATATAGATGGCCCAGAAATCAACAACATAAAATTTAATGGCCAAGCATTAATTGAAGGACAAACCATTACCCAATCAGGCACCATCAGCCTCAACGCTACCGATCATGCCAACATAAGTCGAGTAGAATTCTTAATTGATAACAAACTATTTCATAGCGACAGCAACGGCTCAAACCAATATACTGCCTTCTTATCAATTCAAAATCTCACCAATGGCAATCACAACATAAACATCAAAGCATATGACACACTTAACAATCTTAGCACAACAAACATCAATATTTTTATTGCTTTAGCACCACCAGCTGCTCCAATTATCACACAACCCAAAAACGGCAAAATCACCAACCAAAAACAAATTATCGTCACCGGAACTGCCGAAAAAAATAGCCAAGTATTCCTCTATCGCAACGGAACTCAACAAGGAACTGCACTTAATTTAAACCAAAACAACAGCTTTTCTGGCAGCTTAACTTTAGAATCTGGACAAAATAACCTAACTGCCGCAGCAAGTAATCGAGGTGGACTCAGTGAGTTTAGCAACACAGTACAAATTACCTTAGACACCTCTATTCCTAATGCACCCACAGGTTTAGCCGCAGAAGCTAGAAACAACGGACAAGTTCGACTAACATGGCAAGCTTCCAGTTCCGGTTATGACATCTATAGAGCTTCCAGTTCTTTTACAAACATTGCACAAGCCCAAAAAGTCAATGCACAACTCATAACTACAACCAGCTTTGACGATTTAGTACCAACAGATGGCTGGTATTATTACCGCATAATCGCCAAAAACTCTGCTGGAACTGAAAGCGTCTTATCCAATCAAGTAACCATTTACGCCGACTCCACACCACCACGCGCCACACAAATTAAATACTTTCCAGAAAATGGCAACTTTAGCACAGGCAAAGTCAATTTAACACTCACTGTCAACGAACCACTATTAACCACACCATTTTTAAGTATCGTACCAAATGGTGGCATCCCAATTGCAATTGAACTCACACCAGTAGGTGAAACCCAATATCAAGGCCATTTTGAGATTACTAAATACACCAAATCTGGAACTGCTTATGCAGTATTCTCAGCCAGAGACAAAGCTGGAAATCGTGGCACCGCAATAGACTCAGGTAACTCCATAGAAATTGACAATCAAGGACCTTTTGTCACCAAAATCACCATTACACCACCAGAACCAATTAATAACTCCGAAATTACTACCGTACAAGTTACCATTGAAATCAATGAAGTACCAGCAGTCAGACCCGACTTATCTTACCTACTTTCAAAAACTGGTAGCCAAGCTCAAGAACTTAACCTAACCGCAATTGGCGAACGAGTTTATCAAGCTAATTTTACCTTACCCACAGATGCTGGCTTAGATGAAACCGAAAATTTGCAGTTCCTATTTTAAGCTGAAGATACTTTAGGTAATATTGGCACCAAAATTAACGGAGACAATAATTATCAAATATATCAAGGAGATTTACCACCATTAGCTATACCACAAAACCTAATTGCAATAGCCCTACCAGCAGGTAAAATCCACTTAAATTGGGAAGCAGTTGAGAAAGCTGCCGACTATCAAATCTATCGTCAAGCTCCTGGAGAATCTGAATTATCACCTTATCAACGCAGCGGAACAGCTTTAGAATTTACAGATAACACCCCAACAGACGGCTTATATCGCTACGCCGTAGCCAGTGTGCGCCAAGCAAATACTCAAGAAGCCATTAGTGCTCACAGCAATGTGGTTGAAATTACAGCCGATTCCATTGCTCCAGCCGCTCCAACAAATTTACAATTAGAACTAACTGGTGCCGGAATCAAAGCCACTTGGTTCGCCAATCCAGATGATAGCTATAATCTTTATCGCTCCGAAACTGCTTCAATTAATAACTTAAATCCAATAAAAACCAAACTCAAACAATTAAGTATAATTGACAACTCGCCATCAGAAACCGCACATTATTATGCAGTTACGGCTATAGACAAAGCTGGAAATGAATCCGAACCCTCAAACTTTGCCTATTTAAATTTCGACTTATTACCAGTTTCTGCACTGAAAATAGTTCAAGATGGAGAAAATCCACCAGTTCTCAGTTTCCAGCATTCCAAAGCGGTTAAATTTGAACTACAAGTCAACAATGGTAGCAAATTGCCACTCACAACAAATAGTTATATTGATATTGGCTACATTCCGGAACAAACTCGCACTTATTCAGTAATTGCCATAGATAATAATGAAGCCAAAAGTTTGGAGCGCACAGTAGTTTTGCCAGCAGTCAGTATCCAATTAGAAAATACTGCGCCACTCCACAAATCACAATTTAACACTTTGATTTATAAAGTAACCAACTTCTCTGGAGACAATTTAACCAATCTCAAAATTCACGCCCAACTCGGCAACCAAACTGCAAATTCACCCAAATTCGCCCTATTTGCTGGTGAAACGCAAACTATAAAAATAATCATCGGCGGCAGCGAAGCTACCACTTTAAACACCACATTAGAAATTAGCCCCGAAACTGGCGAAATCACTCAAATAATTCGCCACAACGAAATCGAAATGCTAGAAGGTAGCGGCTTAAATCTCAGCCTACAAACTCAAGATTTCATTCGTGGTGGGCAAGGAAAAGTCAAATTCCTCATAGAAAATACTACTCCAGTAGAAATTGAAATCGTCACAGCATCCAACCAAAACAACGAAAACGAAATCAAACTCTTTTTACTCAATGAAGATGAAGACGTACTCGCAGTAAAAGCCTTAAAACAAAAATTAGGTAACAACGTCATAACCTTACCAAATGGCAAAACCGTTGCTCGTATTCCCCCAAATGGCAGCTTTGAATCCGAATGGACAGAAATTTCCGTACCAGCTTCTGCGCCTACTGAGGCCAAATTACAATTAAAAATTGACAAAATCCACTACCACTTAGGCAAAACAGACGCACTTAGCCTACCTGGAATCATCCGCTCTCAAACCGTATCCCTATTAGATACAAGCTACTATGGAACAATAACCCAAATAACACCCAAAACTAGTTATGGCAACGAACCAATAATTATTACAGGAAAAGCTATAGACAGAACCACAAAATCTCCCATATCCCTAGTTCCACTCAAATTAATCATCAGCTTAAAAGGTTTTGAACGCACTTATAACATTTATACAGATGCCAACGGCAATTTTTCTCACACTTTCACACCTTCCGGCATTCACAA